>JAQTNX010000005.1 GCA_028713635.1 Candidatus Bipolaricaulis sp. | reverse complement strand
GGACATCCGAGCCCGACTTACGAAGGTTGTGGCTGACGCGGTGGATCGAGAGCACCTGCAGAATCTCCTTGATGAGCGAGGCCTCGTGCGCGACGTCATGGACACGACGCGAGTCCAGCGGATCCGCGAGGACATGGAACGCGCGGAAGCGCGGCGCTTGCAGCCGCACTATGTAGAGTCCTTCTTCCTTGAGGCGTTCCGGCGATTCGGCGGAGAAGTGCGGCTGCGCGAGCCGCGTCGATACGAGATCACCCACGTGCCGTCTCCCATTCGGGACCGAGATCGCCTGATCGGAGCACGTGACCCCGTTCTGCAGCGGTACGAGCGCGCCGTATTCGAGCGGGAGCTGATCGCACCGCAGGGCCAGCCCCTAGCAGCATTCGTCTGCCCGGGGCATCCGTTGCTCGACGCCGTAGTCGATCTCACGCTGGAACGAGACCGCGACCTCCTACGTCGCGGATCCGTGCTCGTGGACGAGGGCGATCTGGGAACCACGCCGCGTGTCCTCCTCTACCTCGAACATACTCTTCAGGACGCAAGCCTCACGCGGTCCGGCGAGCGGCGGACCATCTCGAAGCGCGTGCTGTACGTCGAGGTCGGCAAGGACGGCGTGGCAGGCCATGTGCACTACGCGCCCTATCTCGACTATCGGCCCCTATTGCCGGACGAGCCCTCGGTGGACGACATCCTCCAACACCCCGCGTGCTCTTGGATCCAGCGCGACTTGGAGGTCAAGGCGCAAGCGTATGCCGTGGAACATGTCGTGCCCGAGCACCTCGCGGAGGTCCGGGACGCGAAGCTGGAGCTCATCGACAAGACGGAAGCCGCGGTGAGAGACCGTCTGGTCAAGGAGATCAACTACTGGGATCACCGAGCCGGCGAGCTTGAGCTCCAAGAGAAGGCCGGCCATCCCAACGCGCGCCTGAACTCGGGGGAGGCGCGTAAGCGCGCCGACGTCCTCCAAGGACGCCTTCAGCGGAGGCTGGATGAGCTCAAGCGCGAGCGCCAGATTGCGCCGCTTCCACCCGTCGTCCTAGGCGGCTTCGTCGTCGTCCCCCTCGGGCTCGTTCGCGTCCTGCAGGGAGCCCCGGCGCCGGAGCTGCGGATGTGCGCCAACACCCAGGCGGCCGCGGCGAGGGCTCGTGAAGCGGTCATGGCCGTGGAGCGCGGCCTCGGATTCGAGCCTACTGACAAGGAGTTCGAGAGGCTGGGATATGACATCGAGAGCCGCGTCCCCGGCACTGGGAAGCTCCGCTTCATCGAGGTCAAGGGGCGCGTCGCCGGCGCCGAAACCGTCACCGTGACCAGGAACGAGGTCCTCTACTCGCTCAACAAGCCCGACGACTTCATTCTCGCCCTGGTCGAGTTCCTGCCAGACGGCGGGCATAGGGTCCGCTACGTGTGGCGACCGTTCGATCGTGAGCCGGACTTCAAGGTCACGAGTCTGAACTACAACTTCGCGCAGCTGCTAGAGGGCGCGGAGGAACCGCGATGACCGCAAGCCTGGATCAGCTGAAGGCATGGATGGCGGTCGGCAGAGAGGATGAGCACCTGGAGTTCAAGGAGGCCAAGAACAGCTACAGCTTCGATGACCTGGCGGAGTACTGCTCGGCGCTGGCGAACGAGCGTGGCGGCGTGATGATCCTCGGCGTCAGCCGCACGCTTCCCCGGCAGGTTGTCGGCAGCCGCGCGTTTCCGGACATCGTACACACACGGGCCAAGCTAACGGAGCTCCTGCGCCTTCGGATTGACGCGACAGAACTCGACCACCCGCGCGGACGCGTTGTCGTGTTTGAGGTGCCGCCGCGTCCCATCGGCCTGCCGATAGCGTATCGCGGGAAGTACCTCATGCGTCGCGGTGAGGAACTGGTTGCGATGTCGGAGGACATGCTCCGCCGGATCTTCAGCGAGACCACTCCTGACTACTCCGCGACCATCTGCCCCGGAGCGGCGCTGTCTGATCTCGAGCCCGAAGCTGTTGAGCGGTTCCGCGCCGCCTGGCGAAGGAAGTCAGGCAATGCACGGATTGCGGAGCTCTCTGCAGGTCAACTGCTTGAGGACGCAGAGCTGCTTGTCGATGGGGGCGTGACGTATGCAGCTTTGGTGCTGCTAGGCAGACATCGGTCGCTGGGGCGACTGCTGCCCAACGCCGAGACCATCTTCGAGTACAGAAGCCGAGAGGGGACAATCGAGTACTCCCAGAGGAAGGAGTATCGGGCAGGCGCCCTGCTGTTCCTGGATGAGATCTGGCAGCTCATCAACTCGCGGAATGAAGTCCAGCAGATCCGACGCGGGCTCTTCATGGAGGACGTGCCCACGTTCAGTGAAGGAGCCGTCCGCGAAGCGCTCCTGAACGCGATCAGTCACAGGGACTACCGCCTTGGCGGATCGGTATTCGTGCGCCAGTATCCGCAGCGGCTCGAAATCGTGAGCCCCGGTGGTTTTCCCGCTGGGATCACCGCCGACAACATCCTCTGGCACCAGCATCCCCGGAACCGGCGAATCGCCGAGGCGCTTGCCCGGTGCGGGCTTGTCGAGCGTTCGGGGCAGGGAGCTGACCGAATCTACGCCTCCTGCATTCAGGAAGGAAAGCTGCTCCCTGACTTCACAGGGACCGATGAGCATCAGGTTGCGCTGAGCCTCGACGGCCAGATCCGTGACCCGCAGTTCGTCGAGTATCTCCAGGGGTTTGTTGCAGATCGAGAATCGCCCCTCGGCATACAGGACCTTTTGGTGCTCGATCTAGTGAGCAGAGAGGCGCTGGTGCCGGATGTTCTTCGCCCTCGCCTGAGCATCCTGGCTGCGGAGGGTGCTCTCGAACGGGTCAGTCGAGGCCGGGGCACTCGATACATTCTGTCCCGCCGCTACTACCGGATGGTCGGGCGGAGAGGGGAGTACACGCGGAGGAAGGGGCTCGACCGCAATGCGAACAAGGCCCTGCTGATCCAGCACATCGAGGAGAACGCACGTGAAGGGAGCCCTCTGGGCGATCTCCGCGGCGTGCTCGAGAAGCTCTCCTACGCGCAGGTGCAGACGCTTCTTCGAGAGCTGAAAGAAGAGGGGAAGATCCATGTCCGTGGCAAGACTCGCGCTGGCCGGTGGTTCCCGGGCTCCGGGGGAGCCGACGGCACTCCTCGTAGTGGATCCTGAGCTGCAATCGGGACGCAATGTCAACGTAATGGGTAGGGTGGGCGAAAACGCGGAATGGCCATAGCTAGCGAAGAAGATGGCAGGAAAGCGAAGTGGGCAAGATGCAATCTGGACGCAATGGCACGCAATCGACCGACAATCGACCGACGCACGGCTGGAATCGACCGATCGCGGGGCAAGAGGAAGCGGCTTGCGCTAGTGCAGCTCGACAGGAGTCTCTGGAGTGCGACGGAGAAGAACAGTGGCTCAACCATCATGTCGTTGCTGGGATGTGCCTTCGCAGTCTGGAAGCGCCCCGAGTGCTTCGGCCATGTGCTCCCAGACGGGGCGCAGATCTATCGATGATCCATCGACGCCGAGCATGTATCTATCGATGGGCAACCAGATAGCACGGCGATCGGCAGGAGCGCGGGCGCACGGTGCGGGATCGCCGCTCGCGGGAGCCGCGCTATGGTGGAGAATGGGTGCGGTGAGCCACAGTGAGCCAAGGGCTTGAGCCATAGCGGTGTGAATGTGCGAGGGGAACGGACGTCCTATGACAGATAACGCTGACGAAAGAGCCAAAGGCGCGGCGACGCCGATACGCAAGAAGCTGATCGAAGTCGCGCTGCCGCTGGATGCGATCAACGTGGCGTCGGCGCGGGAGAAGTCGATTCGCCACGGGCATCCTTCGACGCTCCACCTCTGGTGGGCACGTCGCCCGTTGGCGGCGGCAAGGGCGGTCATCTTTGCCCAGATGGTCGACGATCCCTCAAGCTATCCCGATCTCTTCCCGACAGAGAAGAAGCAGGAACAGGAGCGCCAGCGCCTCTTCCGCATCATCGAGGACCTGGTGAAGTGGGAGAACACGACGAACGAGGAGGTCCTCGAGCGGGCACGGGCCGAGATCCGCGCGAGCTGGCGACGCGCCTGCGCGGAGAACGCCGGTCATCCCCGCGCTAAGGAGCTCTTCAACCGGGACAAGCTCCCGGCATTCCACGATCCGTTCGCCGGGGGAGGATCGCTTCCGCTCGAAGCGCAGCGACTTGGGCTCGAAGCCTTCGCGAGCGACCTTAACCCGGTGGCTGTTCTCATCTGCAAGGCGATGATTGAGATCCCTCCTAAGTTCGCGGGCCGCCCGCCAGTCAATCCTGAGTGGCAGAAGAAGGCCGCCGGGACGAAGACGCTCACGCCGTGGGCGGGTGCACGTGGCCTTGCTGAGGATGTGCGCTACTACGGGAAATGGATGCGCGATGAGGCCGAGAAGCGGATCGGCCACCTGTATCCGAAGATCGAGATCACGGCCGAGATGGCGAAGGGGCGGCCTGATCTCAAGCCCTACGTCGGCCAGGGACTTAAGGTGATTGCCTGGCTCTGGGCGCGTACGGTGAAGAGCCCGAACCCGGCTTTTGCCCTAGTGGATGTGCCTCTCGTCTCAAGCTTCATGCTCTCGACAAAGGCAGACAGGGAGGTCTACATCGAGCCGGTGATCGAGAGCAGCGGCTATCGCTTCACCGTGAAGGTGGGGAAGCCGAAGGATGCGGAGAGGGCGAAGAACGGCACCAAGCTCGCGCGAGCGAGTTTCGTTTGCCTGATGTCCGGCACGCCCATCTCTGGCGACTACATCAAGGCCGAGGGCAAGGCTGGGCGTATGGGCGCGCGTCTGATGGCGATCGTGGCGGAGGGCGACCGAGGACGTGTCTACCTTGCGCCGTCGTCGGAGCATGAGAGTGCGGCGCTAAGTGCCCCGCCCAATTGGCGACCAGATGTGCTGATCTCAGGCAGCACACAATACCTCGGAGTGAAACCCTACGGCATGGAGCACTTCGACCAGCTCTTCACTGATCGCCAACTCGTCGCCCTGACGACATTCTCTGACTTGGTCACGGAGGGAGCCAAGTTGGCTCGCCGCGATGCCACCATTGCGGGACTCTCCGACAACGGCGGCCCCCTCAGCGAAGGCGGGGCCGGCGCCGCTGCTTACGCTGAAGCCGTGGCTGTGTACCTCGGATTCGCAGTCAGCAAGGCTGTAGATCGCAACAGTGCCCTGTGTGTCTGGGAGAGTCTGATGGATCGGCTTCGCGGGACGTTTGGCAGACAAGCGCTGCAGATGACATGGGACTATGTCGAGACGAATCCTTTTGCCGGTGCTGGCGGTGACATCTACGGCACGGTAGCCTCGCTATGCGAGGCTCTAGGGAACCCGATGACCGCAGTCCAGGGCAGCGCCAAACAACAAGACGCAAGAAGCCAGTCACTCAGCGTAGACCGCATCGTCTCCACAGATCCGCCCTACTACGACAACGTTCCCTACGCCGACCTGTCCGACTTCTTCTACGTCTGGCTGCGGCGCTCGTTGCGGTCAGTCTACCCGGACCTCTTCGCCACGGTTGCCGTGCCCAAAGCCGAGGAACTGGTCGCCTTCGCCTATCGTCACAAGGACGGAAAGGCAGGCGCGGAGGCATTCTTCCTTGACGGAATGACGGAAGCGATGCACCGGATCGCCGAGCAGGCGCACCCAGCTTTCCCAGTCAGCATCTTCTACGCGTTCAAACAGTCGGAAAGCGACGGCAAGGCCGGGACTGTCAGCACCGGGTGGGAGACCTTCCTTGACGCCGTGATCCATGCTGGGTTTTCGGTCAGTGGGACCTGGCCGATGCGAACTGAACTGGCCACGCGGAAGCGCAGCATGGACTCGAATGCGCTGGCCTCAAGCATCATCCTTGTCTGCCGTCCGCGTGCGACCGACTCTCCCGTCGCCACGCGCCGCGAGTTCTCGGCCGCTCTCAAGGCGGAGCTGCCCGCGGCGCTCAAGCTACTCCAACGGGGCAACATAGCCCCTGTGGACCTCGCACAGGCTGCCATCGGTCCCGGAATGGCGATCTACACCCGCTACGCCAAGGTGGTAGACGCTTCGGGAGGGCCCGTCTCCGTGCGCGATGCGCTCGCACTCATCAACCAAACCCTCGACGAGGCCCTGGCCGAACAGGAAGGGGACTTCGACGCCGACACGCGCTGGGCGCTTGCGTGGTTCGAGCAGTCGGGCTTCGACGAGGGCGAGTTTGGCGTTGCCGAGACGCTTTCGAAGGCAAAGAACACGAGCATCGCCGGGATGGTCCAGGATGGCGTCCTTGCATCCAAGAGCGGCAAGGTGCGCCTTCTTCGTCCGGCCGACCTCGACACAACCTGGGACCCGAGTACCGACAAGCGGCTGACCATCTGGGAGACCGTGCATCAACTCATTCGTGTTCTCGAAACCGGCGGCGAAGGTGCTGCAGCTGAGCTTGTCCAGAAGTTAGGATCGAAAGCTGAGGTTGCCCGCGAGCTTGCCTATCGCCTCTACACCCAATGCGAGCGCAAGAAGCGGGCACCGGAAGCGCTCTCGTACAACGGCCTCGTCCAGAGCTGGCCCGAGATCCTTCGTCTTACTCGAGAGGTACCAGTCGCCGAGGAGCGAGAACTTGGATTCCAATAGCGAGCGCTGCATCCTTGAATTGGGGCGTGTGCCCCGTCGCCCAAGGGAGGCCGGACTGTGATTACATCTCTCCGCATAAGAGGCTTCAAGAGCTGGGCAGATACCCGCGAGCTCCGTTTCGGGAAACTCACGGGTTTCTTCGGCAGCAACAGCTCGGGGAAGACGGGACTAGTCCAGCTTCCTCTGTTGCTCAAGCAGACGGCCGAGTCGGCGGATCGTGCAGCGGTGCTGGATCTGGGGAGCAAGCACGTCGTTGTTGACATCGGTGGGTGGAAAGACATCTTGTGCCGGCGTCCACAGTCCGCTGAGCTTTCGATCCAGTTCTCTTGGCGCCGCGCAAAGCCGCTCAGTATCAGAGCTCCGGAGGATCGCAGTAGGATCTGGCTCTCCGGCACGGATATGCGGTTCGAGACCCGCATTCAGGTAGACAACGGCACGGCCGAGGTTGCGGAGATGGCGTACCAGTTTCAGGATTTCCGCTTCTCAATGGAGAGAGGAGGGCGGACAGGGTACGAGATCAAAGCCACAGGACCACGCAAGTTTGCGTTCGTCAAGAGCCAAGGCCGCCCGTTCAGCCGGATCCCGGCGCCCGTGAAGTGCTACGGCTTCCCAGACCAGGTAAGGGCTGGTTGGCAGAATGCTGGGTTCCTTGCTGACCTGACGCTTGAGTTCGAGCAGGAGCTCGCTCGCCTCTACTACCTCGGCCCGTTGCGCGACTATCCGCACCGTGAGTATGCGTGGACTGGGACCCGACCATCCGATGTGGGCAAGAACGGCGAGCGGGCGGTCGAGGCCCTCATCGCATCGCGGGTTGGCGCGAAGGAACCAGGTTGGGGAGGACTGACGCTAGAAGAGGTCGTTGCCCGTTGGTTTGGGACCCTCGGGCTTGCCACGGCTTTCCACGTCGAGGAAATCGCTAAAGACACGAGTCTCTACCGCGTTTCCATATCCACATCGAAGGAGGCCGCGCGTGTGCTGATCACGGATGTGGGCTTTGGCGTCTCTCAGATCCTGCCAGTGATCGTGCTCTGCTACTACGCACCGCGAGGCTCGACTATCATTCTGGAGCAGCCGGAAATCCACCTTCACCCGGCCGTTCAAATGGGGCTGGCCGACGTCCTCGTCGACGCGATAAAGAAGCGGCAGGTGCAGATCATAGTCGAGAGCCACAGCGAGTATCTGTTGCGGCGTATTCAGCGGCGAATCGCAGAAGGACGTTTCGCAGCTTCCGACACTAGCCTGTACTTCTGCAAAATGGTGAACGGCGAATCGGTAGCCGAGCCTCTCAACCTGGATCTCTATGGGTCCATCAGTAACTGGCCGAGGGACTTCTTCGGCGACGAGATGGGAGAGATTGCGGAGATGAGCAAGGCTGCAGGACGTCGCCGCCGAAAGGTCAATCACTCATGCGAACAGTCGTTGTTGACACCAACGTCGCGGTGACTGCGAATGGCGGAGCACCCCAAGCGTCCTGCGTATGCGAAGATGCGTGTCGCCAAGCCCTATGGCGGATTACCCAAGGGCGCAGCCGCCTTGCGCTTGACGAGACGGACATCGCGTTTGGCGAGTACCGCAAGCGGCTCTCGCTCAGTGGACAGCACGGCGTCGGTGACGCGTTCATGAAGTGGGTCCACGACAACAGATGGAATCCATCGCACTGTGAACAGGTCGAGGTGACGCTCTTGAGTGGCGGTGGGTGGCGGCGCTTCGAAGAAGTGCCCGATGATGATGACCTTCGTAGGTTTGACCGAAGCGACCAGGTGTACGTGGCCATCTCGCGAGCCTGCGACGCCAGGCCGCAGGTGCTTAATGCCGTGGATGCAGATTGGTGGGAACACGAGGACGTGCTCGCTCGGCACGGTGTTAAGGTGAAGCACGTGTGCTCCGCCGAAGCGGCCGCGTGGCAAGCCGCTCAGCATCAAGGGATCTGAGCTGGGAGGCCAACATGGCAATGACCAACCACGAGCGCGTCGGGAAGGGCATCGATCTCCTCAAGCAGGGCCTCGCTCCGTTTGTCGAGCGCGAGCTTAAGGCGGCGTACCGCAACCAGCTCCAGCTTCAGGTGAGCGGCTTCCTGCGCGACGACGCGCTTGCTGACAAGCCGATCGCCGAGCTAGATGCTTCCCTCCTCCTGAAGCTGATGTGGGCATCGTGGAATGACGTGTTCAAGAACACGCTCGGACACGCGGAACGGAGCTTGGTGAGCGAGCTGCGCGAGATCCGCAACCGCTGGGCGCATCAGGAGACGTTCTCGAGCGACGACGCGTACCGCGCTCTCGACTCGATCGGCCGGCTGCTTGCCGCGGTTTCGGCGCCCGAAGCGCAAGAGGTTGACAAGATCAAGATGGAGCTCCTGCGCGTGCGCTTTGACGAACAAGTGCGGGCCGAGAAACGGAAGACCACGGCGACGATCGAGACGCAGGTCTCGGGGACTCTCAAGCCGTGGCGTGAGGTGGTGACGCCGCACAAGGACGTGGCAAGCGGTCACTATCAGCAGGCGGAATTCGCTGCGGACCTCTGGCAGGTCCACCTTGGCGAAGGTAGTGACGAGTACCGCAATCCGGTCGAGTTCTTCCGCCGCACGTTCCTGACCGAGAGCCTCAAGCGTCTGCTGGTCGGCGCGGTCGATCGGTTGTCCGGCGTGGGCGGCGACCCGGTGGTGCAGCTCCAGACGAACTTCGGCGGCGGGAAGACGCACTCGATGCTTGCCCTCTACCACCTCTTCTCCGGGACACCGGCCCACGAGTTGGCCGGTGTTGAAGACCTCCTCAAGACGACGACGGCAAAGAAGATCCCTACGGCACGTCGAGTCGTCTTGGTGGGCAACAAGATCTCGCCGGGGAACCCGGCGAGGAAGAGCGACGGGACCGTTGTGCGGACTCTGTGGGGCGAGCTCGCGTGGCAGCTCGGCTTCGCGGCCGGCGGCGCCAAGGCTGCGAAAAAGGCATTCGCCAAGGTCGCAGAGGACGACAGCAAGGCGACGAGCCCGGGCGATGTTCTCCGTGAGCTCATGGTCGAGCACGGTCCGTGTCTCATCTTGATTGACGAGTGGGTGGCGTACGCGCGGCAGCTTCACGACGGTGCGGACCTGCCAGGCGGAACGTTCGACACGCAGTTCACGTTCGCCCAGGCGCTGACCGAAGCGGCGAAGGCAGCGAAGAACTGCCTCCTCGTGGTGAGCCTGCCAGCGTCCGACTCGGGGTCGTCGCCGCACGCTCAAGCCGACGACGTTGAGGTAGGTGGCCAGCGTGGGCGCGAGGCGCTCGATCGGCTGCGCAACGTGGTCGGACGCGTCGAGTCATCCTGGAGGCCGGCAAGCGCGGAGGAAGGGTTCGAGATCGTTCGTCGTCGGCTGTTCGAGCCGATGGTCGATCCGGCCCAGTTCAAGGATCGCGACGTGGTCGCTCGCGCGTTCGCCGACTTCTACCGCACTCAAGGGCAGGAGTTTCCGCGCGAGTGCCAAGAGGCGGACTACGAGCGTCGCATGAAGGCCGCGTACCCCATCCATCCCGAGGTGTTCGACCGTCTCTACACGGATTGGTCCACGCTCGTGAAGTTCCAGCGCACCCGCGGCGTGCTGCGGCTGATGGCGGCGGTGATTCACAGCCTCTGGGAGAGCGGCGATCGCAGTCCGCTCATCCTGCCGTGCAGCCTGCCGATTGACGACCAACGGGTGCAGTTCGAGCTGACTCGCTACTTGCCCGACAACTGGGTGCCGGTCATTGAGAAGGATGTCGACGGCCCGAGCTCCCTCCCGCTCGAGATGGACGGCACGATCACCAATCTTGGGAAGCACGCGGCATGTCGACGCGTGGCGCGGACGATCTACCTCGGCTCGGCTCCGCTGGCCACTGCGGCCCACAAGGGGCTTGAGGACCGACGGGTGAAGCTCGGCTGCGCGATGCCGGGCGAGAGCCTCGCCGTCTTCGGCGACGCGCTCCGCCGATTGTCGACCGCCGCGACGTACCTGTATGCCGACGGATCCCGCTACTGGTATTCGACACAGCAGACGGTGACGAAGACGGCCGAGGATCGGGCAAGCCAGATCCTGCGCGACGAAGACAAGCTCCTGCATGAGATCGAGACGCGAGTTCGCGCAGACGTGCAGAAGAGGAGCGACTTCTCTCGCGTCCATCCGTTGCCACGGTCGAGCCAGGACGTGCCCGACGACCGCGATGCACGACTGGTGGTTCTCAGAGTCGAACTCCCCTACAGCAAGGAGCCGGGCAGCCCGGCATTGGCTACAGCCAAGGCGATGCTCGAGTTGCGAGGGAATGCCCCTCGCCTCTACCGCAACACGCTCGTCTTCCTCGCCGCCGACCAATCGAGAATCCAGAGCCTGCGGGAGGCTGTCGCTCTCTATCTCGCCTGGGAATCCATCGTGGCTGAGCGCGAGGCGCTTGACCTCACAGCACAGCAGGTGAAGCAGGCGGAGATGCAGAAGGCCGCGGCCGACGCGAAGGTCGATGCGCAACTCCCTGAGGCCTATCAGTGGCTGCTCGTACCAGGACAGAAGACGCCGCAGACGGACGTCGAGTGGCAGGCTGTTCGCCTGTCGGGCTCTGACGCACTCGCTGCTCGTGCTGGCAAACGATTGGCGAAGGACGAGCTCCTGATCGCATCGTACGGAGCCTCGACTCTCCGGATGGAGCTCGACCGAGTTCCGTTGTGGCGCGGCGACCACGTTGAGATTCGCGTGCTCATCGACGACTTCGCGAAGTACCTCTACCTTCCGCGGCTACGCGATCCATCAGTGCTCGTGACTGCCGTGCGTCGCGGCCTCGATCTCGCCGCGTGGCAGAAGGACTCGTTTGCGTACGCCGAGAGCTACGACGAAGCGGAGGGAAGGTACCGCAGCCTCGTTGCGGGGCGGGACTTGCCTCTCGTCGACCGCGAGCCGCCGGGACTATTGGTCAAGCCTGATGTGGCGCAGAAACAGCTCGATGAAGAGGAGGCCGCGCGCAGGAAGAAGGAGGGTGAGAAGGCGGGGACACCTCCGGCGGGCGGGAAGCCCGGAGGCGGCGAGAAGCCCATTTCCCCTGCCCCCGAGAAGCGGCTGCGTCGGTTCCACGGCAGCGTGGAATTGGATGAGACCCGCGTCGAGCGCGATGCCGGACGGATCGCAGAGGAGATCATCGCCCATCTCGTCAGCCTCCCGAAGGCAGACGTTACGGTTACCCTCGACATCTCAGCCGAGATTCCAGACGGCGCGCCCGAGAACGTCGTCCGTACCGTCACCGAGAATGCGCTAGCTCTCAAGTTCAGGACTCAGGGATTCGAGAGCGAGTAGAGGAAGATGCGAAACCGGCGCCAAGACCTGCGGAGGTGCCGCCCGTCTGTCGACCCCGCGCGGGGGCGGCGTAGGCTGTAGCCGACAGGTCGAAGGCCGCGCTGGCCGCCTGTCCTTGCAAACGGAATCGTCTCGTCCTACCCTCTCCCGCCATCACGAACGACGGAGGGCACTCATGGCGACGATTTCCATCTCCGAGGCAAGGAGCCACGTCGGAGAGGAGGTCACCCTACAGGGGTGGCTGTACAACAAGCGTTCGAGCGGGAAGATCCTCTTCCTGCAAGTTCGCGATGGAAGCGGGGTCCTGCAGGCGGTCGTCGCCGAGCCGGACAACCCGAACCTGTTCGCCGTGGCCAACCGCCTTCCGCGCGAGACGTCGCTCCGCGTGACGGGAACGCTTCGCGAGGATCGCCGCGCTCCGATCGGCTGCGAAATGCAGCTGGGCAGCCTCGAAGTCATCCAGGAGCCGACGGAAGACTTCCCGATCGAGCTCAAAGAGCAGACCCCCGGCTTTCTCATGGACCATCGGCACCTGTGGATCCGCACGGGAAGCCAAGTCCCCATGCTACGGATCAGCGACGCGACGTTCCGAGCGTTCCGAACGTTCTTCTACGAGCGGGGCTTCGTCGCCACGGAAGCCCCGATCCTGACCGGGGCGTCCGTCGAGGGCACGACAACGCTGTTCGAGCTCGACTACTTCGGCGAGAAGGCCTACCTGAGCCAGAGCGGTCAGCTCTACCTCGAGGCGACGGCGATGGCGCTCGGAAGGGTGTACTGGATCGGCCCCGCCTTCCGCGCCGAAAAGTCGAAGACCCGGAAGCACGTCACGGAGTTCTGGATTGCCGAAGCGGAGATGGCCTTCGTCGACCACCGAGCGAACCTGGCGCTGCAAGAGGATCTGGTTCGACACATCGTCGAATCCGTCATCAAGGAGCGAAAGGACGAACTCGGGCAGCTCAAGCGCGACGTCGATCAGCTTCTCGAGGAGGTTCGCGGCCCGTTCCCGCGCATCGACTACGGCGACGCCGTGAAGCTTCTCCAGGAGAAGGGCCACGAAGTCAGCTTTGGCGACGATTTCGGTGCCCCCGAGGAAGAGACGCTCGGAAACCACTTCAAGAAGCCGGTGTTCATCGAGCGGTTCCCGGTCGGGATGAAGCCGTTCTACATGAAGCGCGATCCAAGAGACCTGAGCCGCGCTCTGGCCGCCGATCTGATTGCTCCGGAGGGGTACGGCGAGATCATCGGCGGAAGCCAACGCGTCGACACCGTCGACGAGCTCCTCCGGCAGCTCGACGAGAACCACCTTCCCCGCGAGCCGTACGAGTGGTACATCGACCTGCGCAAGTACGGGTCGGTGCCCCACTCGGGGTTCGGCATGGGTCTCGCCCGGGTGGTCACCTGGATCTGCGGAGCCGCGCACATCCGCGAGGTTATCGCCTTCCCGCGGCAGATCAACCGGCTCTATCCGTAGTCGGTTGGCTAGAACTTCATCAGGATGTCGACGACGGCCGCGCCGTGCGCGTCGGCGATCACGGGGTTGAGGTCGATCTCGCAGAGCTCCGGAAGATCGGCGCCGAGCCGCCCGACTGCCTGAAGCGTTCGGACGAGGGCCGCGAGATCGACGGCCTCCTGGCCACGAAACGCCTCGAGAAGCCGGAACGCCCGGATCGAGCGGACGGCACGCTCGGCCTGAGCCGAGGTGACCGGAGCGACGGCGAAGGCGACATCGCGGAGCGCTTCGACGAACGTGCCGCCGATTCCGAACATCACGACAGATCCGAACGAAGGGTCTCGCTCCAGGCCGTAGATCAGCTCGCGTCCGGCGAGCGTCTTCTGGAGCATGACGCGGGCTCCGATCGGGCCAAGGGATTCCGCGACCTTGCGGAGCTGCAGAATCGCCACGGCCAATTCGGACTCGTTCTTGATGCCGGTGAGCACAGCGCCCTTCTCGAAGCGGTGGAAGAGGAGCGGCGAGTCGAGCTTGGCGACCATCGGAAACCCGAGTCGCTCGACGACGGCGCGGCCGGGCCGATCGCCCTGCTCTACGTACGCATACGGGCAGACGGAAACACCGTATGCAGAAAGGATCTCTGCGCCCTGGTCGAAGTAGAGCCCCTGTTGACCGGCCGCCCTTGCAGCCCGAATCACGGCCTGTGCCGCAGCCGGGTCGGCGGGCGCGATCTCCTCCACGGCGCGCCCCTCTTCGCGCACGGAACGCGCGCGGTCGAGGACGGAGAGCGCATCGACCGCCGTTTCGGGCATAGCGTACACGGGGAGTCTGGCGGCGCGGAGCCGGCGCACGGTCTCGGTCGCCTCGTCGCTCAAGGTGCATACAAGGACAGGTTTCTCCGCATGCGACTGGGCGACGGCGACGATGCCGTCCGCAACGGCCTCCGGCGAGTCTTTCAGGACGAGCGGTGGGCGGAAGATGACGATCGCGGCGTCGGCCTCTTCGAGGCCGACTTCGAGACTCCTCCGGTAGTCCGCCGCGCCGGCCGTCGCAATCATGTCGATCGGGTTGCCAAGTCCGGCCTCGGGCGGGAGGAACTCCTCAAGTCGACCCCGCGCGTCCTCGGAGAGCGCCGGCACCTCGATGCCGAACTTCTCGCACGCGTCCGCAGCGATGATCCCCGCTCCTCCGGCGTTGGTTAGGATCACGACGCTGGCGCTGCGAGGAAGGACTCCGCGCTCGAGGGCACGCAACGCCGTCAGCGTCTCTTGGATCGTCGAGACGCGCAACGCTCCGCACTGCTGAAGGAACGCGTCGACCACGGCGTCGGGACTCGCGAGCGAACCGGTGTGCGACGCCACGGCCGCCGCTCCGGCCTCAGTTCGTCCGACCTTCAAGACCACAACCGGCTTCCGGCGCGAAATCCTCTCCACCAGGGGTCTGAACTCTTGCGGGTTCGCGAAGCTTTCAAGGTACAGGAAGACCGCGGAGCACGCGGGGTCGTTCTCGAGGTGTCCGAGGAAATCGTTCTCCGAAAGCCCGGCTCGATTCCCCAGGTTTACGAAGAGAGAGACGCCCAGCCCGGCATCCTCGAAGCACTCAAGCAACGTCTCCCCCACGGAACCGCTCTGGGAGATGAAGCCGATCTCTCCCCCCTGAGGAAACCAACGCGAGAACGAGGCGTTCAGACGGACGTCGGGGATGCTGCGAATGATCCCCATGCAGTTCGGGCCGACGACGTTCAGGTCGTAGCGGTCGATCAGCGCCCGAAGCGCCGCCTCGCGCGCCACACCCTCCGGGCCGCTCTCCTTGAAGCCCGCGGTGATGATGACCAAGTTCCGGATCCCGCGGCATCCGCAGTCCTCGACGGCGCCGAGCACGAGATCCCGGTTCACGGCAAGGATCCCGAGATCGACGTCCTCCGGCAGCGCGGCGACGTTCGGGAAGCACCGGACCCCGTCGATCTCCCCGTACTTAGGATTGACGGGGTAGACCTCGCCGGAGAACCCACACCGTTTCAAGTTGCGCAGGATCTCCCCCGCGACCGACGCCAGCTTCGGGCTTGCTCCGACGACGGCGATCGAGCGGGGGGAGAGAAGCCTCGAAAGATCCCTACCCATTCCCTCTCATTCCCTTCACCACGAGCCAGACGAGGCCCACCATGATCAGGAGATCCCCGATGCTAAACGCTGTCGCGCCCGGAATCCACGACGGCAGGAAGAGCCAATCGCCGAGGACGTTGAGGCGCGAGCCTCCTCCCATCAGGACAACGTTGCCGTAGGTCCCGTCGACGAGCAGGGCTGCAACGACGGAGCCCAGCCCCGCTCGCTCCAGCGCCGTCGTCGAAGAGGGCATGTACCCGGCGTTCGCAAGGACGACGACCGCGTTGAACAGCGCGCCGACTCCGATCGCACACACCGGGCGGACGGACAGGATCAGGAGAAGGCAAAGGAAGAGGATGGCGTAGGAGAAGACGTGCAGCTCGGGCGTGGCAAGGGCAACCAGGGGGCGGTCGGAGAAGAGCGGGAAGATGAGGAGCTGGATAAGGAGAGCAATCGGGATCAGCCACAAGGCTCGAAAGGGAAGAGACGGAAGCTTGCGAAGTCGTCCTCGCGACATGTACCCGAGCAGGATTCCCACGCCGAGCGCGTAGAGGAAGATCATCCGTCAGCGCCTAGGCCGCGATGGGTCCCGCGGACTCGATGTTCGCCTTGCGTAGGACCTCGAGCAGCGCATCGGCCACCGCGGGATCGAGGTCCTTGCCCCGCATCTCCTCGATCATCTGCAGAGTCTCCTCGCGGGAGAACGCCGGGCGGTACGGCCGATCGGTAACCAAGGCGTTGTAGATGTCCGCCGCAGCGATGACCCGCGAGATGAGCGGGATCTGCTCGCCGACGAGCCCGTCCGGATACCCGCTCCCGTCCCAACGTTCGTGCTCGTGGCGCACGGCACCCGCCACCTTCTTGTAGATTTCGAGGCCCTCGATCAGCTCGGCACTCACCTCCGGATGTTTCCTCATAACTTCCCACTCTTCGTCGTTGAGCGGCCCTGGTTTTAGCAGGATCGAGTCGGGCACGGCCACTTTGCCGATATCGTGAACTCGAGCCGCGATCTCGACTTGCTCGACCTCCGTTTCCGAGAGCCCGATCTTCTCGGCGATCTGCACCGCGAGTTCCGCAACGTCTCCCGAGTGAACCGCCGTGTAGTGGTCCCGCTCGTCCAAGAGCCGAGAGATCGTTTCGAAGGTCTTGCGCGCCTCCGTTCTCAGGCGCTGGTAGCTTCGGAAGGAGAGGTGTACCAAGAACAGGGGCACGATTGCCAGCAGCATGTGCCAGACGGATTGCAGGTAGAGCACGGCCAGTAGCAGCGCGAGGACTCCGAGGACCAGGTACTGCACACTGAAGTCGCGAGCGTAGGAAAGAAACCGATAGAGGAACCTCTGCCGTTCGGTCATCGAAACAACGCCAGTGACGAGAGCCAAGTTCACAGTGGCGTAGCAGACGAACGCAAGCATTGCCCACAGGTAGTCCGCGCCCGAGGCGAGCGGAAACGCCGCGTTGCCTGACGGAAAGAACAGGATTCCCGCTACGGCAACGGACACGACGAGCTGGCCTATGTTGAACACCAAGACGTAGGTCACTCGGTGTGGGTTTGCACGGAACTTGTCCCAGCGCATCAGGACTTCAGAGGCAAGAGTCGTGACAAAGACCATGGCCACCGTCGACGATGGCCCGAGGATGAACAGCGAAGCCATGTAGATGGCCATGCTGCTTGAGACCTCGCTACCGTACGCCGGGATCCAGACAGCGTATATCTCGGAGAGGAGCCCAAGGACCAGGAAAAGAGCGAAAGCGAGAGTTCTCTGGGCGGAGAGGAATCCGAAGTCCCTCAGGTAAAAGGCCATGGCGGCTAGCGCCATTAGCCCAATGACAACTATGTAAGCTTTCGTTCGAGCCGGAAGAGTCACTGCACGTTTCCTCGCCGCAACAGGGCTAGCCCTCTCCTATTCTAGCGGAAAAGGACACCCTAGGCCACGGCTCAGATGTTGGACTGCACGTAGCTTCGCTAGCCGTGCCACTTGACGCTCGCGCTAAGCAGGAGCCCGAGCATCGCAATGGGAAGGAGTCCGTAGAAGGTCCTCAGCCCGAAGAACCTCGCAAGCACCCGCATGCCTCCTCCCGTGTAGCCACCCCACCTCATCGCATACCTCCTCCCCAATCTTCTCTCTAGCCGTGCCACTTCACGCTCGCGCCTAGCAGGACCCCAAGCGTCGCGATTGCCAACAGGTAGTACGCCGCCTTGCTGCTAAACAGCTTCGCCATCTTCTCCGCTCCTCTGCCCGTGTACCCGCACCATTTCATCGCTCGTTCCTTCCCCGTCCCGCTTCTAGCCGTGCCACTTCACGCTCGCGCCGAGCAACAGCCCAAGCGTCGCGATCGCCAACAGGTAGTACGCCGCCTTGCTGCTAAACAGCTTCGTCATCTTCTCAGCTCCTTTGCCCGTGTACCCACACCACTTCATGCTTCGCTCCTTTAGCCCAGTCCTAGGTCCCGCCGTGCCACTTCACGCTCGCGCCTAGCAAGACCCCAAGCGTCGCGATCGCCAGCATGTAGTACGCTACCTTGCTGCCAAACAGCCTCTTCATCCTCTCCTCGCCGTTCTTGTTGAATCCGCCCCACTTCATGGTCGTCTCCTCCTTGGCTCCGCATTGATCCAGAGTTCCTTGACGGGTAGTCCCGCCGCCGATGACATAGAATAACCATCCATGCTTCTTTCATCAACTTTGCATATTAGATATAGGGCAACCCTCAGGACTCCGCCCAGGACGTCGGTCACCTCCATTCTGGATTGCCTGCCGCTCGTTGCTCTCACGAAACTCAGCGCGTCGGGCAGAGGGGGCGCTGCCGCGCCAGGCGAGCGACGGCGCGCCGAATCGCGCACCCTCCTGCAGTTTGACTTCCCTGAAGCCCAGCGATACAGTTTCGCGAAGACCAATAAAGAGGTGTCAGAGTGCGAGAGTACGAGATTGTCTACGTGATTCGGCCGGACTTGGCCGACGAGCAGCGATCGGCGAAGGTGGAGAGAATCCAGTCGCTGATCACGGAGAACGGTGGCGAACTCGTCAAGACCGAGGACTGGGGACGGCGCGTCTTGGCCTACCAGATCCGCCACTACACGGACGGAATCTACGGCTTCACGGAGTTCCGTCTTCCCCCCACCGCTGTGAAGGCGATCGAGGGACGACTGAACATCGATGAAGAGCTTCTTCGCTACCAGATCGTGGTGAAGAACTAGAGGGCCATGTCTGCAAGCCTGAACCGCGTCATCCTGATCGGAAACCTCACGGGAGACCCTGAGCTGCGGTATACCCCCGGCGGGACCGCTCGGACGCGGTTTTCCATTGCCATCAATCGGCAGTACAAGGACGCGTCCGGAAAGCTCCAAGAGGAAGTGACGTTCGTCCCGATCGTGACGTGGGGCTCCCAGGCCGAGAACTGCGCCAACTACCTGCGGAAGGGACGTTCGGTCGCCGTCGAAGGCCGTCTGCGAATCGATTCCTTCGAGAACACTGAAGGCGAGAAAGTGAAGATCACCGAGGTCGTTGCGTCAACCGTCCAATTCCTCGGCGGACCGACGCGATCGAGCGATGAGCCGGGCACAGTCAGCGCGCCGGCCGCAGCGAGTGAAGAGAGTCAGCCGCCTGAGGAGGAGGTTCCTTTCTAAGCTATGTTCCACAAGCGAAGACGAAAGTGCCGTGCGTGCGAGAATCAGGTAAGTCTGGACTACAAGAAGCCCGAAGAGCTAAAGCAGTATATGAATCGGCTCGGCAAGATCCTCCCGAAGAGGGCGACACGCCTCTGCGCGAAGCATCAGCGCCGCTTGGGCGTGGAGATCAACCGCGCGCGCAAGCTTGCTCTGCTCCCCTACGTCGGGGAGCGAGAAGCGATGAAGGTTCGCCGCTGAGCTTCGCAGACTCTCTCTCCGCGCGTCGCTTTCATGAGGAATGACCGACTCGCGGGATGGCTCGCCGGTCGGGCAGCTCCCCAAGAACCTTCTCAAGAAGCCAAGAACCTCCTCGGCGTCCCAGACAAGGCGTCCGAGGAGGTTGTGCTTTCCGGGGTCCAGGAGCCGGGGTCTCCCGACACCCTCACGTTCGAGTCCGAGACGCCGTTCGACCTCCGCTTCCCGGCGGTGGACCTCCTGCAGGCGAGCGTCGTACGCATGCTTCACCTGCTCTACGGCATTGGGGCGTGCCGGAGCGAACAGCTCCGCCGGCAGGGCTATGAGACGCTTGCCGACCTCACGACCCACCCGCAGTGGGGAGAAGGCGCGCGGGCGCTGCTCGGAACGTGGGGAAGCACCTGGGACGCCGAGGCCGTCTTTCGCACCCTGAGAACGTGGCTGCCCGCGTCGGACCCTTTGCTCCTCGCCGCCCTGGGCCTCGTGCCGCGAGAGCGCATCCTCTTCTTCGATCTCGAGACGTTGGGGCTGTCCAACGCCCCGATCTTCCTCATTGCGACGGCGCGACTCACGGATCGTGCGCTCCTCGTCCGCCAGGACCTCGCCACGTCTCTGGCAGGAGAGCGATCCCTGCTGACCCGCTTCGGCCGTGACCTGGAGAAGGCGACAGCGCTCGTCTCCTACAACGGCAAGGCGTTCGACTGGACCCTGTTGCGGGAGCGCTCCGCCTACTACAGCCAGAGCCTTTCCCCCGTGGAGATCCACGCGGACCTTCTCTATCACGTCCGGCGGCGGTTCGCGGGGCTTCTCCCCGACGTTCACCTCGGGACGATCGAGAAGAACGTGCTCGGCGTTCGACGAGCGAACGACTTGCCGAGCTCCCTCGTCCCGTCCTTCTACTCGATGTACCTCGAGACGGGAAGTCCGGCGCCTCTCCGGCCGATCCTCGACCACAACCGGCAAGACATCGAGAGCCTCGCCCTCCTCCTGCGCGCACTCCTCGGGGAGGCGACCGATGCGGCTTGACGAGCTCTTGTCCGCGCTCGACCGCAACCCGGACTACCGAGGCCAGGTGGTCTACGCGGCGCCCGTCCCCCCTCACGCCCCGGAGTACGCGGAGATCGCGCTCCGCCCGAGGGTCGCCGCGGCCCTCGACCGTCGGGGCACCCGTCTCTACCGCCATCAGGCCGAAGCGATCGAAGCCCTGCGCGCCGGCCGCGACGTGGTCATCACCACGCCGACCGCGTCCGGGAAGACCCTGGCGTTTCATGTCCCGACCCTCGAGTGGTTGAGCGACGACCCAACCGCCACAGCTCTCTATCTTTACCCGCTGAAGGCGCTCGCCAACGACCAACTCGAGAAGCTCTCGACGCTGGATGAGGAGTGCGGCGCACACCTTCTCCCGAGCACGTACGACGGAGACACACCGCAGCAGAAGCGCGCCGGGATTCGTCGCTCGGCTCGCGTCGTCCTGACGAACCCCCACGCGCTTCATCAATACCTCCCGTGGCATCATCAGTGGGCCCGTCTCTTCGCGAACCTGAAGCTCGTCGTCCTCGACGAGGCGCATCACTACCGCGGCGTCGGCGGCGGGAACGTCGCAGAACTCCTTGCGAGGCTGTCTCGCATCGTCAAGCACTATGGGGCTCAGCCTCAGTTTGTCGTCTCGTCGGCCTCCATCGCGAACCCCAAGGATTTCGCGCGAGCTCTCACGGGGCGGGACGCCGTGTCAGTCAGCAAAGACGGGTCGGCGCGCGGGCCCCGGAGCGTCGTGTTCTGGGATCCGATGGCCGATCCGTCGTCGTCGATCACCCGACAGGCGGCAACGCTGCTGTCCTTCCTGACGGATCAAGGGATGCAGACGATCTGCTTCGCGCGGTCCCGCGTGATGGCCGAGCGGATTGCGAGTACGGCGAAACGAGACTCCGCGACGGACGCCATCCAGTCGTACCGCGCCGGCTATCTCGCGCACGAGCGAAGGGAGCTCGAGGCCGACCTCCGCGACGGGCGCTTGCGTGGCGTCGTGTCGACGTCGGCGTTGGAGTCGGGCATCGACATTGGGGGCCTCGACGCGGCCATCCTCGTCGGGTTTCCGGGGAGCCTCCTTTCGGCATGGCAGCAGGCGGGCCGCGCAGGCCGAGGATCGCGGCCGTCGCTCGTCATCTACATCCCCTACGAGGACCCGCTCGACCGGTACTTCCTCCGCGACCCGGAACGCTTTCTCTCGTACGCGGGCGAGCGGTTGGTGCTTCCGCGCCGAACGCTGCGCCACCGCGCCGGACACCTCGCGTGCGCAGCTGCCGAACTCCCGCTACGACCCGAGGAGATCGGCGCGGAAGACGGAGAGGCCGCAACGGCGCTTCGCGAGAGCGGCCTCCTCGCCGACACCCCTTCCGGAGCCATCTACCGCGGCCTGCGTCGAGCGCACGAGGCGTTCCCCCTCGAGGAGATGGCGGGAGAGACCGTGCGCCTGGTCTGCGACGGGCGGACACTCGAGACCATGGATCCAGTCCGCGCCCGCCGCGACGCATTCCCGGGCGCCGTCCTACTCCACCGCGGGGAGACGTACGTCGTTCGAGCTCTCGACCTCACGGAGGGAGTGGCGACGGCGGAGCGCGAGGACGTCGACTACTCGACGCAGGGTCTGCGGACGAGCGCCGTCGAGATCCTCTCCGCAGAAGCCACGGCCTTGTCGGGCGCGTCCCACGTTGCTCGCGGCCGTGTTTGCGTGACGGAGTCGTTCGTCGGGTACAAGACGATCCACGACAACCGGTCCGTCTCTGTTCATCCGCTCGCCCTTCCCCCCCACGTCTACCAGACCGACGGCGTCTGGGCGACGTTCCGCGACATTCCGCAGGAGATCGAAGCAGCCGAACTTCTCGGGGCTCTGCACGGGGCCGAGCACGCCCTGATCTCGATGGCGCCGCTCCTTGTTCTCTGCGACGCAGCCGACGTCGCCGGCGTGTCGATGCCCCTTCACCCGCAGACCGGCGCGCCGACGATTCTTCTCTACGATGGGATCGAGGATGGGGCAGGCCTCGCTGAGGTGCTGTTCGGGGAGTGGTCGAGGCTAGCAGCGGCCGCACACGCCATGGTGTCTCGATGTTCCTGTGACGACGGCTGTCCGGCATGCCTCCTTTCTCCGCGCTGCGGCAGTCAGAACCAGCCCTTGTCGAAGCCGGGAGCAATCCGCATCCTTGCCCTGTCGGCCCCCGCGAGTCGGAAGGAGGGCACATGAGGCGCGTGGCGGCTCTGGTGTTCCACGCTCCGGTCGGCCCAAGCATCGGAGAACGTGTCGTGGAGGAGGCTCGCCAGGCGTCGACGCGCGGCCTGTGCGCGAGCCTGCGAAGGTGCGGCGCGGACCCGATCGTCGTCGCTCCCTCCGAGGTCCTCCGTACGGGAGTCTTCGACGCAGAAACGCGGACGCCGCCGGGCTCTGGGGAGGCATTCCACTTCGGCCACGTCCTTCAGCGGCTGATCGTCGACCTCAGTCTCGACCGCCTGCTCTACTTCGGCAGCGGAAGCGGGGGCCTTCTCTCCGACGAAGAGATCGGTACGCTGATTGAGTTTGCCGTCGCCCCATCGGAGTCCGCCGTCTTCAACAACTTCTACTCGTGCGACTTCGCGGCCTTCGCAAGCGCCAGGCGGCTTCTCGAGATCTCCCTTCCTGCGGCGGACAACCCGCTCGGGTTCGCCCTCGCCGACGCCGGGATTCCGTGTCTGTCCATGCCGCGTTCGGCGTCCACGCAGTTCGACATCGACACGCCGTCCGACGTGCACCTCCTCGCGCGAACGGATCGCGGCAACCCCGAGCTGCGCTGTTTCCTCGAGACTCGTGCGTGGGACCATCCATCCATGGACCGCGCCCTCGACGTGCTGACGGAACGCTCGGCGTCGACGATCCTCGTCGGGCGAGTGAATCCGACGACGTGGAGCCAGTTTGAGCGCGAGGTCGCCTGCCGCACGAGCGCCCTCGTCGAGGGACGCGGCATGCGTGCATCGGCGACGCGCCATGTCCCGTGGGTGCGGCGGGCAGTCCTCGAGGACGGAGCCGAGCAGTTCTTCCGGCGCCTCGAGGGCGCCGCGGACGCTGCCTGGGTCGACACGCGCCCCATCCTGTCGGCTGGGGACGATGTTCCCCCCGCCAGCACGCGGTTCGCGAGCGACCTGTTCCTGCTCGACGACGTCGACGATCCGGCTTGGCGGGACTTCACCGAACGGGCGCGTCGATGCACCATCCCTGTGGTTCTCGGCGGACACAGCCTCGTGAGCGGGGGCCTTTACCTCGCTGCAGAGGCCTGCTGGAAAGCTCGAAACGTAGTCCGTAGACTTCACCCGGAACCGTTTGGTGGGGAAAAGGAGCGACCATGACTCTGTCTCAATCCAATCAACGCATTCTCGACGTGGACGCTCAGACGGCGGCCCTCATCGCCGCCGAAGAACGTCGACAGCGAGAGAAGCTCATTCTCATCCCGTCGGAGTCGTGGACGCCCACTCCCGTTCGTGAGGCCCTTGGCTCGGTGCTCACGAGCGTGTACGCCGAGGGATATCCCCGCAGGGCCATGATGAGGCAGACCGTCGAGCAGCTCGCTGACCTCGACGTGCAGCTCGCGAACTTCCGCCGGTACGCCGACCGCCGCTTCTACAAGGGTGTCGAGATCGCTGACCTCGTCGAGTCGCTCGCCGCTCGGCGGGCCGCCGAGTGCTTTGCGACGCCCGACATTCCCGCCGATCGCATCTACGCCAACGTCCAGGCGCTTTCCGGCGCCGCCGCCAATCTGGCGGTCTACGAGGCCTTCGTCACGCCCGGCGAGACGGTCATGGGTATGGCGCTCACCGAGGGCGGCCACCTCACGCATGGATCCGAGTTCAACATCACCGGGCGCCGCTACCGGATCGTCTCCTACGCCGTCGATCCGACAACAGGAAGGTTGGACTACGACCAGATCCGCGACCTCGCGGAGAAGCATCGGCCGCGGATGATCATCGGCGGATTCACCTCGTACCCGTGGCAAGCGGACTGGGCGAAGTTCCGCGAGATCGCCGATTCCGTCGGGGCGATCCTCCTTGCCGACGTTGCCCACACGGCCGGGCTCATCGTGGGCGGCGTCTATCCGAACCCGATCGGCCATGCCCACGTCGTTTCGTTCACGACGCACAAGACGCTGTGCGGCGGGCGCGGCGCAGTCCTTCTGTCGACCGACCCAGCGATCGCCGCGAAGCTGGATTCATCGATCTTCCCTGGGCAGCAGGGCGGCCCTCATGTGAACAAGTTCGCCGCGCTTGCCGTGGCCTTGAAGCTGGCTCAGCAACCGGAGTTCTCCGCACTGCAGCGGCGTATCGTCGAGAACGCACAAGCCCTGGCGAAGGCGCTGGCCGCGAACGGGCTCACGCTCGCATACGGGGGAACCAACACCCACCTGCTTCTCGTCGACCTGAGGCCCCTTCCGCGGGACACAAGGTTCGTCATGATGGGTGAGATCGCATCGCGCATCCTTGACCTGGCGGGAATCGTCTGCAACAAGAACACCCTCCCTGGAGATCACAGCGCCGCCGACGCCCACGGAATCCGCCTCGGAACGCCGTGGGTGACACAACGGGGGATGGGTGAGGCGGAGATGCGCGATCTGGCCAGGATCATCGCCGACGTGCTGAAGGCGATTCGCCCGTTCTCCTACTGCGGACTGCGCGGAGACTCGTCGCGCGGGAAGATCCTTCTCCCGGCGCTCGAGGCGGCAAAGCGCGACGTCCGCGAGCTCATCGGGCGCGTCGATCCCCGTGGGGTCGCCCCGTCGAGGGATGTGCGGCCGACGACGAACGGCGGGTGGTCGGCGACCCGCGTGCGCGGCGGGCGTGCCGGGGAGCTTCTTCAAGAGAGCATGACCGTCGACGTCTTTGCACTGCCGCCCGGAGGAGCCGCCCCGGCCTACCTATTCGACGAGAACGGGCATGCCATCTCGAACGTGATCGTCGGCGCGCTCGGCCGCGACGATTATCTCCTCTATACACCTGCAGCCAACGCCCGCGCCGTCCGGGAGTGGCTGACTGGGCTGTCCGACGGGTACGCGATCTTTGACCTGCGGGACGTGCTTTGCAAGATCCAGGGCCCCGCCGTGATCGAGGAGGTTGCACCGGGAGCCCTCCCCCAGTCAGCCCAGGCGTGGAAGCCGTCCGCCGCGGCAGAAGATGCGGCCGGCGCCGACATCCGCGAGGCGTTCTCCAAGCACCCGGAGCGGTTCGCTCTTCGTAAGCCGTACTTCGTCGCTCAACGTCGTCTGCCTCCGGCGACTCCGTCTGCGCCTCCCGCGGAGTTTCGATGGAACGCGGCCAAGGAACCGCCTCGGAGGACGCCGCTCTACGACGCCCACGTCGCCCTCGGGGCCAAGCTCGTTCCGTTCGCCGGGTGGGAAATGCCGGTCTGGTACACGTCCGCCCTCGAAGAGCACGCCGCCGTGCGAAGCGCCGCCGGCTTGTTCGACCTCGGGCACATGGGCGTCTTCCAGATCGAGGGCGATCGCGCCGTCGACTTCCTCGACGCGGTCACGTCCAACTACGCCGGGTGGTTGGAGAACGGGCAGTCGCAGTACGCCTATCTCTTCGACCTCGACGGACGAGTCATCGACGACATCATGGTGTACCGTCGGGCACGGAACCGATTCCTCGTGGTTGTCAACGCCGCCAACGAGCAGAAGGATTGGGATTGGCTCTGCGGAGTGAACGAGGGGACGTACCTCATAGACCGAGAGAATCCTGCGTGCTCTCCCTGCCCCCCCGTGACGATCCGTGACCTGAAGAAGGAGCGCGGCGTCGTCGACGTAGCGATTCAGGGACCGAAGAGCCGGGCCATCCTGGACCTCGTCCTCGGCCCGCAGGAGCGACTCGCGACGGCAACGCTCGATCGCACCCAGTTCGTCGAGGTCGTCCCGGAGGGACATCAGCTCCTGGTTGCGCGGACGGGATACACCGGCGAGCCGGTGGGCTACGAGATCTACTCCGCCGCCCCCGATGCGGCCTGGCTCTGGAGCCGGCTGCTCGACCTCGGGCGCCCGCTCGGCCTTCTCCCCTGCGGACTGGCGTCGCGAGACTCGACCCGGACTGAGGCAGGACTCCCTCTGTACGGCCACGAGTTGGCCGGCCCTCATGAGGTCAACCCCTACGAGGCCGGCTTTGGATCCTACGTCAAGCTCCACAAGACCTTCTTCGTCGGTCGCTCGGCGTGCCGACAGGTCTATCTGGATCGGCCTACGCGGTCCGTCGTTCGTTTCCAGGTCGACGAAAGCGCGCGGCCGATTCGCGACGGCGCCCTCATGGTCGACCGGAACGGCACGCTCCTCGGTCGAGTCACGAGTTCGGTGAGCCTCGGCGGGAGTCAGGTTGGCCTGGCCCTCGTCGACGGGGACGCGGAAGCGCTTCCTGCGGGGACCGCAATCGCCCTGGTCAATCTCCCAAGAGGCGTCGGACCTCAAGCCGCGTGGGCGGACGCGAAACCCGGCGACCGCCTGCCTCTTGGGGTGTCCGGACGGATCGTCCCGCGCTTCCTGTCCCGAGACAACACGCCGCCCGACCCCGAAGGGGAGTAGCCCAGCTTCGCGCTGCG
The DNA here is from genome assembly GCA_028713635.1 of Candidatus Bipolaricaulis sp. Classification (GTDB taxonomy): domain Bacteria; phylum Bipolaricaulota; class Bipolaricaulia; order UBA7950; family UBA9294; genus JAPLGD01. Next base: position 15,287 of record JAQTNX010000005.1, on the reverse strand, counting down.
AGATGAGAGGGTGGCTAGTTCATCCGCCGGTCGCCGGGCGTGGCCGGCGCGACGGAGTTCAGCCACTTGAGCTCATTGGGGAGGACCGACTGGAGAGCGATGGCGTATTCGCGCCACTGGTCACGTTCTCGAGTGACTTCCTGCAGGAGCTCGTGCGCCAAGGCGAACTCGACCTCGGGGCGCAAGACGATGCAGATGCCGCTCGCCCCTTCGTCGTCACAGAGCTCGCCCCGGAGGCGATCGGCGGCCTGCTGAATGGGGAGACCTTCCTCCCGACGAAGCTCCTCGAGACGACGAAGGATGGCCACGGCTTCGCCGCGAAAGATGAGCCTGTTCCGATCTCCCCGCGTGAGGTACCGCTGAAGGGTCTCGCCAAGAGCATCCACCCTCAATCGCACGGCGCGCTTTGAGAGCCCGAGGAAGCGCGCGACTTCGTCCAACGTGGCCATGGGCTCATTATACGAAAATGGTCGCGCGTTTCGTGTAATGCGGACAACCTTCGCGCCTCGTTGTCTCTCGTGTCCCTGTCCCGAGGGAACGCCGTCCCTGGAATCACTCCTTGTCCCCCATCGACCCGGTCGGCGAGGACGCCACCAGGCGGATGGCGTCCCCGGTGCCCTCGGGGGGACGTGCGCTCCCTTCGCCATGGACCGGACGTTCTACGCGCACCCGGACACCGCGGGCCTGCGCCCGCGACGCGAGGACGTCGGCCAGCACGCCGGCGCGCAACGATTCCAGAGGCCGTGCGATCTCGTGCTCCGCGCGCACGTCGTCGAAGAACCGATGGATGCGCGAGATGACGGAAGCGCGCTCGGGGCGGTCGCGAAGCAGCTCGGCGGCGCGGTGGACGTAGCTCAGGCGAAGGGCGTCGGAGTCTCCGAAGGAGGCGCAAAGCGCGGGCCGAGGCTCCGCGGTGATGACCCAAAGCACGCGTGCGCCGGCCGTGTAGGCGGCACCCATCTCATCAACCCACTCCGCTACCCGATCCTCCCCGACGGTCGGGAAGGCCGCTCCATCCTCGTGCCTGTTCATCTCCTCCTCCTTCCTTGTCTGTGCAAAAAGAAAGACCGAAGGCCCATCGGCCTACGGTCGTCACGCCCGCAACCGCCCTCTTTCGAGCGGCTTCGCGGGCTACTTCGTCGTCGTGGTCAGCTTCACAGGATCCATGGAGAGGCAGGCGCCGCACCGCGCGAGCCACACTGACAGCCTCTCACAATGCCGTTCCTGTGCCATGACGTACGCAGGGTACCACGCCGCTGCCGGGACGTCAATCCTCTCTGCACCCCGGCGCCGCGTTTCTTCGTCCACCCGATTCCGACTACCATCGCAGCAGCAACGTACGGAGGTGATCCGAGTGAAGAAGGAGTTCAAGGAGTTCATCCTACGAGGGAACCTGGTGCAGTTGGCCATCGCCTTTGTCATGGGTGCAGCGTTTGCCACCGTGGCGAAGTCGTTCGTCGACGATCTGATCATGCCGATCATCGGCAAGCTGATTGGAAACGTGGACTTCGCAAACCTGTACGTCAATCTATCCGGACAGACCTACGAGTCTGCGGCTGCGGCCCGCGCGGCGGGCGCCGCAGCGGTCTACTACGGCGCCTTCATCAACACGGTGATCACGTTCCTCATCGTCGCGCTCGTCATGTTCCTCCTCGTCCGCGGCTACAACCGGATGCAGAAGGAGGCCGAAGCGGCGGCCCCGACGACAAAGGAGTGCCCTCGCTGCCGAACCCAGATTCCTCTCGGCGCGACGCGGTGCCCGCACTGCACGTCCGACGTGTAGAATCGCTGCTCGCACGCGGATCTCGGGGAAGGAGGCGCGCTGGACCTCTTCGCAGCGCTTCGTGCGGTGGAGCCCGTGCTCCTCGCACGCCCTAGGTTGGTTCGACTTCGCACGGAGCGGGAGACGGTCTTCGTGGGCGACACTCACGGCGACCTTGAGGCCACCCGAGAAGTCCTCGCACGGTACTCCGCCCCCACCGCCGCGGTTGTCTTCCTCGGGGATACAGTGGACCGCGGACCGCAATCCGCGGAGACCTTGGCACGGGTCCTCACCGCCGTCGCCGCGGACCCCGAGCGGACGACCCTCCTGATGGGGAACCACGAGGCATGGGGCGTCGCGAAGTTCTCGCCCGCCGACTTCTGGGAAGGTCTCGCGCCCGACGAGGAGGCGGCCGCCGCACGAGTCCTTCGCCGACTCCCGTTCGCGGCGTGGCATCCCGCGGGCGTTCTCGCCCTCCACGGCGCGCTCCCCAACCTCTCTTCGCTGGAGGACATCGACTCCGTTGAACTCGGTTCGCCGGCCTGGCGGGACATCACCTGGGGCGATTGGCGGAGCGCCGAGCGCATCGATGGGCGCGCACATCCCGCGAGCCGCCCGGTGTACGGCGCGGCCGTGTTCCGCGAGCGCACCCAGCACCTGGGAGTCCGCGTCCTCGTCCGATCGCACCAGCCGGACGCTCCGACGTACCTCTTCGAGGATCGGTGTCTCACGCTGTTCACGTCTCGGGCGTACGGCGATGGAGGACGATACGTGGCCTTGCTTCCGCGGAATTCCGACGTCGAAACGGCTCGGGACCTCGCTCTTGCGGAGGTTTGACCTTGTTTGAGGGGACGCGGCCCGATACCTTGGAGTCCATCGGATCGGGAGGGACGGCCCGACGTTCCAACGAAGGAGGAATTGCGATGTTCGATCCTCGCGTCTCCAAGCTCGCCGAGGTCCTAGTCCAGTACTCGGTTGGTGTCCGTCCGGACGACAAGGTCTTCATCCAGGGAGGGGCCACGTCGATCCCTCTCATCCAGGCCGTGGCCGTGGAGGTTCTCCGGGCGGGAGGTCATCCCTACACGCGGATGACCGTGCCTGGGCTGGATGAACTCGTCTACCGGTACGCGTCGGACGCGCAGCTGCGCCACGTTCCGGAGCCCACCCGCCTCATCTACGAGACGTACGACGTCATGATCACGTTCTGGAGCTCCGACAACACGAAGTCGCTGACGAACGTGCCGCCGGAGAAGCTTGTCCTGTCGAACCAGGCCATGAAGGATGTCTCGCGGACGTTCATGCAGCGAATGGCTACGCAGGACCTCCGGTGGGTGGGCACGCTCTACCCGACGGCCGCCTACGCGCAGGACGCTGAGATGGGACTGCTGGAGTACGAGGACTTCGTCTACGGCGCCTGCCTCCCCGACCCGAAGGATCCCGTCTCCGTCTGGAGGAAGCTTTCGACGTGGCAACAGAAGCTCGTCGATTGGCTCGACGGCAAGAAGGAGCTCCGCGTCGAGGGGCCCGACGTCGACCTGCGGATGACGATCGCCGGGCGCACGTTCAAGAACTGCGACGGGAAGAACAACATGCCGGATGGGGAGATCTTCACGGGCCCCGTAGAGGACAGCGTCGAGGGGCACGTTCGGTTCTCGTACCCCACGGTCTTCCAGGGACGCAAGCTCACCGGCGTCGAGCTCTGGTTCAAGAAGGGAAGAGTCGCCCAGGCCAAGGCGGACACAGGAGATGAGTTCCTCCAGAAGACGCTGGACGTCGACGCGGGCGCCCGTTTCGTCGGAGAGTTCGCCATCGGAACGAACAAGGGGATCACGCGGGCGACGGGACACACCCTCTTCGACGAGAAGATCAACGGGAGCTTCCACATGGCGCTCGGAGCAGGAATGCCCGAGACGGGAAGCCAGAACGAGTCGGCGATTCACTGGGACATGGTCTGCGACCTGATGCAGGGCGGCCGGGTCTACGTGGACGACCAACTGATCTACGAAAGCTGGCAGTTCCTGATCGCCAAGTGAGCGCCGTGGACCGTGCCCTTCTCCAAGCCATCGAGCAGGCAGCGTCCCCCGATCAGCTTGTCGCGGATCGGCGCGACTTCCACCGATACGCCGAGTCCGGGTGGACGGAGTTCCGAACCTCGTCCTTGATCGCGCGGCGCCTGGAGAGGCTGGGCTTTGCGGTCCTCGCCGGGCGAAGCGTCTGTGCGGCCGACGCTCGGATGGGCGTTCCGCCCGCCTCGGTCCTCGACGCACACCTCCTCCGAGCCATCGATCAAGGGGGCGACCCAGAGTACGTCGAAGCCGCCCGCGGCGGGTTGACGGGAGTCGTCGCGTCGCTCGACGGCGGTGCAGGCCCGACGGTGGCCCTGCGATTCGACATCGACGCCCTCGACCTCGTCGAGAGCGACGCGCCAACCCACCGTCCGGCGCGGGATGGGTTTGCGTCCGTGAACGTCGGGGCGTGCCACGCGTGCGGGCACGACGGCCACGCCGCCGTAGGATTGGGGGTCGCCGAAGTCCTCATGAAGCTGCGCCGACTGCTGCGGGGATCAGTCAAGCTGATCTTCCAGCCGGCTGAGGAAGGCGTGCGCGGCGCGCGGGCGATCGTCGAGGCCGGCCACCTCGAGGACGTCGACATTCTGATCGGGCACCACCTGATCACCGGATGGGGTCTGGGAGAGATCGCCCCGTCGATGAACGGCTATGCGGCGACCCGCAAGTTCGATGTCACGTTTGAGGGAGCGGCGGCGCATGCCGGTGGGTCGCCCGAAGAGGGACGCAACGCGCTGCTTGCAGCGGCCACCGCGGCCATCGGGCTGCATGCGCTTCCACGGCATCGCTCCGGGTTCACGCGGGTCAACGTCGGCCGTCTGGAAGCCGGGACCGGACGGAACATCGTCCCAGGCCGCGCCCTCCTCGTCGCGGAGGTCCGCGGGGAGTCGTCGGCTCTGTGCGATTCGATGTACGAGCGCGCGATGCGCGTGGTCGAATCGTCGGCGTCCATGTACGGCTGTAGCGCCGCCGTTCGCTCGATGGGTGAGGCGGGAACTGCGAGCTGCGATCCTATCCTGGCCAAGCGAGTGAAGGCGGTGGGCGAGCCATGGGGCGACGTCACCTTCGAGAGCGCTGATCGAATGGGCGGAAGCGAGGACTTCACGGAGATGATGAGGCGCGTCCAATCGCACGGAGGCCTTGCGACGAACATCGGCGTCGGCGCCGACTTCCACGGCGTCCTTCGCAGCACTCTCGACCGATCGTCCGTTCTCGGCGGTCACACGCCGACGTTCGACTTCGACGAGCGGGCGATGGCGCTGGCGGTTCGCCTCCTCGCCTCCCTGACGATCGACGCCATGCGGGCGCCCGGCTGCAGCGCGGAGCCGTAGAGCGTCATGGCCTTCGTGGCGACGGCAAGGCTCCGCTCGGCCGCGTGCCCGCCCGGTTGCGCGATCAGGTGTCCCAACCGTCCAGTGAGACATACGGCCCCTCCCGCTCTCTTGACTCCCCCCGACTGGAGCAGCTATCCTGCGTGCCTCTACCACAGATTGGCTCTTCACTTCGCGAGCGGCCAACGACGGAATGCGGGGCGCCGCGCGGGGGAGACGTAGCGGAGGACGGCTTTCCGGAGTGAATGCAGGGCTTGCGGTGTGGAGCGACCTGCCCACTCCGGGGCTGCCTGATCGGCTCGGCGTTCGGCTGGAGGTGATCGCCGCCCTTCGGGTCGGGTTGGCAAGAGCAGTCAGCGTCGGAGAAGATCGGCTTCCGGCGGGCGAGGTCCGTGACCGCCGGGACTGGTGGATGATGGAGGAAACATGAGCAAGGTCGTATGTCCTGTGTGCGACGCGGCGTTCGAAGTGGACAAGGACGAGCTTTGCCTTTTCAACCGCCTGCGGTGCGAGGAGTGTGAGGCATTGCTCGAGGTCATCGACGAGGATCCGGTTCGCCTCGAATGGATCGAGGAAGACGACGACCTCGACGAAGAGGAAGACCTCGACGAGGAGGAAGAGGAGGACGACTACATCTAGCAGCGCTCCGCCGTCCTCGGGCGCGACACAGGAGGAGAAGGGTGGGAAGCCTCGAAGGGAGGCTCTCCACCCTTCTCCTTTCGACCTCTACAGCCAGCGACGGCGACGGAAGTAGTAGAGCATGCCGAGCGCCATGAGAACCATGCCCCCTAGGACTCCGAAGTAGCCGTACCGCGTCGCCAGCCCCGGCATCCAAGCGAAGTTCATCCCGTAGAGCCCGGCTACGAACGAGAGCGGCATGAAGATGGTGGTGATGATCGTCAGCATCTTCATCACCTGATTCATCCGATTGCTCAGGCTGGACAGGTAGACGTCCATGACGCTGCTCAGCATCTCGCGGAACGTCTCGACCGTGTCGATGATCTGCACCGCGTGATCGTAGGCGTCTCGGATGTACGGCAGCGTCTCCGGCGCGAGGAGGCGGGAGTCGCCGTGCTGAAGCCGACTCAACACTTCGCGAAGCGGCCAGATCGACTTCCGCATGTACAGGAGCTCGCGCTGCAGAAGACGGATCTCGTCGACGTCTGAGTGCGACGGCGATTGAGTCACGCGCTCGTACACCTCTTCAACCCAGTCTCCGATGTGCTCGAGCACGACGAAGTAGTTGTCGACGATCGCGTCGATCAAGGAGTAGAAGAGGAAGTCGGCCCCGGCGTGGCGGAGTCGCCCCCGTCCGTCGCGGATGCGCTCCCGAACTGGGTCGAACACGTCCCCCGGGTTCTCCTGGAACGAGACGACCCACGACGGGCCCAGCACGAGGCTCACCTGCTCGTCCTCGATCTCCCGCCGTTCCTCGTGGTACTGAAGCATTCGGAGGGATGCGAACAGGAGCGAGTCGTAGTCCTCGAGCTTTGGGCGCTGCAGCGTGTGCATGATGTCCTCGAGGAGCAGCGGATGGATGCCCCCCATCCGCCCGATCTGCTCGATGACCGCTGCGTCATGAACTCCGTCGACGTTGAGCCAGAGCACGCCGGCAGCCTTGTCGCAAGGAAGAGCGCACGCCGGATCCGGGCGGGTCTCCTCGACCGACGCCGCGTCATATCGGAAGAGCGTCAAGCGGGTCGCCTCAGGACGGGCGTCTCCGACGTGGACGAGCGCTCCCGGATCCTGTCCCACCGTTCGCCGGGTCTGCCTCACGAATCTCGACATGTCGTCACCGCGGAGAACAATACGTCCTGAGAAAAGGCTCGACAACCAGGCTTGTGGAGGGATTCGCCGCGGCGCTATCCTCTTGCGTTTCGCACGACGACGAACGGGAGGGTCGATGGACAAAGCCGCTCTACGGCCGGTGATCTTCGAGATCCTGCGCAGGACTCCCCAGACGCACCTTCATGCGATTGAGAACGAGATCCGGCAGCGAGTGGACGGCTACGAGCGCTCCGACGCCTTGCTCGTTCACGAGGTCGTGTGGGACCTCCTCGTCCAGGGGGTGCTCGCGCCGGGAAAGAACTCGCTCAACCTCCACTTGCCGTTCGTTCACGTCACGGAGTACGGAGCGGAGAGTCTTGAGCAGGGAGGGGCACTCGCGCACAACCCGGACGCGTACGTCGCCAAGATCACCGAGGAGTCCGGGGGGCGCGCGTCGCCGCTCGTTGTCGAGAGCGGGCGAGACGCTCAGCTTGCGTACAGCCATGGGCTCTACCGCGTCGTCGTTGTCCTCCTCGCACGTGCCGCCGATGACGTACGAGCCGCTCTTGCCGCCGCGCTCTCCAAGGGATCCGCGCACGGCCCGAGCGAGGCCGAAGCCTCGTCGATCGATGCTCTGCGGAAGGCCCTCACCCGGCTCGAGCTTCCGGCTGACGTTGCCCGCGACATGGACCCCCAACTCGGCGGCTTGGAGACGGTGATTCGTCTGTCACACGATCGAGACGGCGTACCCCGCATTCCCGCCGCCGACCGCGATCGCGCCCTTGCTCTCCTGCTCTTGTTCCCCGGCCAGTGTGGATTCGTCTACCATCTGATCGATCGGATCGAGCACGACCGAGGGGCGAAGTCGTAGCCCCGTCTGCGCTACGCCCGAGCTAGGAGGAGGCACCTTGATTGTCAGCGTTCCCGCGATCGTCGCCGCGTTGGCCGGAGGAGCTGCCATCTGCCTGCAGTCGCTCTTCTCAGGGACCCTGGGAGAGCGTGTTGGGGTGATGGGAAGCGTGTTCGTCATTCATGCCGGCGGGCTGTTGTTGGCCACGCTCTTCATCCTTGGGACGCGGGGAGGAGCCCTCGCGGCGTGGCGCTCCGTTCCGTGGTACGCGCTGTGCGCCGGCTTCCTCGGCGTCGGCATCGTGGCCGCAGTGAGCTACACCGTACCCCGCCTCGGCCTGGCCGCGACCCTGACGCTGACCATTGTGGCTCAGCTCGTCCTCGGCGCCGTGCTCGACCACTTCGGTTGGCTCGGCGCGGGGCCGCGGCCGTTCGACGCGCCTCGAGCGGCTGGACTGGGCGTGCTCCTCGTCGGCACGTGGCTCATGCTGCGCTAACAGGGAGAGGTCGCCCCGTGGACGGAATCGGACCGAGTCCTGGCGAAGATGACCGCCCCGGCGGCTCGCGTATCGGGACCCTCAATGAGAAGCCGCTCCACGCGGCGCTCAAGGAGTGGCTCGCTGAGGATGGAGACCAGTTTGAGGTTCCCGTCGATGGATTCGTCGTCGACATCCTGCGTGGCGACACCGTGATCGAGATCCAAACGGGATCGACGTCCGGGCTTGAGCGCAAGCTGCGAACCCTCCTGAAGCGCCGCCAGGTTCGCCTTGTCCTTCCGATCCCCGCAAGGCGAACCATTGTTCGCATCGACGAGCCCGATGCCGCGCGACGGACTCGAACGTCCCCGCGGCACGGGGGCTCTGTCGATGCGTTCCGCGAATTCGTCTTCCTCCGCGATCTCCTCGGCGATGCGAACCTGTCGATCGACGCGCTCCTGATCCACGAGACGGAACTACGGCGGGCACACGGGACGCGCCGCGGCAGGCGAGGCTCGGTGCGCGAGGAACGTCACCTCGTTGAAGTCATTGACTGCCTCTCGTTCCACCACCCGGCCGACTACCTCGCAGTCGTGCCCGCTGGGCTCGAGGAGCCGTTCACCACGGACGAGCTGGCTCGATCGATCGGACAACCTCGCTGGATGGCGCAGAAAATCGCCTACGTCCTCCGCGAGATGGACATCCTGGCTCCGACGGGGAAGCGCGGAAACGCCATTCTGTACCGGCGCAACGTCGGAGAGTAGCCATCCTCCACGCCAGGGAGACACGGCACCCTACGGCGGGTACGATGACCTCATGAACCGAAACGCGTCGTCTCGTGGACAACTTCCGGAGTACACACGGGGCGAGCAGATCGCAAACAGCGTGACCCACGGTGTCGGCGCGGTGCTCAGCCTCGCCGGAACAGCCATCCTGCTCCTCCGCACCGTTCCCAGCGGTTCGGTTCGACACGTCGTGGCCTTCGCCGTGTACGGCGCAAGCCTCTTCCTCCTGCACCTCTCGTCAACCCTCTACCACGCCATCCAGCCGCCCCGGGCGAGGCGGGTGTTCCGGATTTTCGATCACTGCTCGGTCTATATCCTGATTGCAGGGACGTACACTCCGTTCCTGTTGCTCTCGTTGTGGGGCCGCTGGGGACTCACCCTCCTCATCGCGATCTGGGCGTTGGCGGTGGCCGGGATTGTCTTCAAGAGTCTGTTCATCGGCCGTCTTCAGAGGACGTCGGTCGTCCTGTACGTCGCGATGGGGTGGATGATCGTCGTCGCCGCTCGCGAGGCGTGGGTGCGCGTTCCTCACGAGGCCATCGCCTACGTCGCCGCAGGCGGCCTCTTCTACACGGCCGGAGTCGGCTTCTACGCGTGGAAACGCCTTCCCTACAACCACGCGATCTGGCACCTCTTCGTCCTTGGCGGAAGCGTGTGCCACTACGTGGCCATCCTTCTGTACTTGGTCCCGAGTTCCCCGTAGGGAGCGACTGGAGTCCCCGGGAGACCGCAGCTAGAATCGGCCCGTCGGTTTTCTGCGTCTCCATCAACCAAGAAGGAGTCCTCGAGCCATGCCGCTTCGTTGTGGTCTCGTCGGGGTACCCGGGTGCGGCAAGACGACGGTTTTCAACGCCGTCACGTCTGCCGGAACATCGATCTTCGATGCCGCCGAGTCTCACCGCGCCACCGTCGCCGTGCCGGACCCGCGTATCGACCGACTCGTCGCGCTCTACCGAACAGGCAAGATCGTCCGCGCAAGCGTCGAAATCGTCGACATCCCCGGCCTTTCCGAGGGATCTACGGCGGAGGGCGGGCGGGGATCCCGCCTGCTCGCGCACATCAAGGAGGCCGACGCGCTCATCCACGTCGTTCGCTGCTTTGCTGCCCCGGAGCGGCCGACAAGCCCACTTCACGACATCGAGACGGTGGATCTCGAGCTGATGGTGGCCGACGCGCAGACCGTCGAGCGGAAGATCGAACGGCTCGCCAAGCGGGTTCGCATCGGAGACAAGTTCGCGGTTCGAGAGGCCGAAGACTGCGGGAACGTGCTGCGGGGCCTTCACGCAGGCACTCCGGCGCGAAACCAGGGGCTGACGGAGTCGGAGGAGACGAGCGTCGCGGACTGCAACCTCATGTCGCAGAAGCCGGTCCTCTACGTTGCCAACGTCGCCTCCCCGCGAGATGTGGAAGGACCCAACGTGGCTGCGCTCCGCGAACGGGCATCCGCGGAGGGGAGCGAGGTGGTCTCGATCTGCGGGCGTGAGGAGGCCGACATCAGCGAGCTACCCGCAGAGGATCGGGGCCCGTTCCTCGCCGAACTCGGACTTTCCGAGCTGTCGGTGGACCGAGTGATCCGCGCGGCGTACCGAAAGCTCGGGCTCGTGGACTTCTTCACGGCGGGGGAGAAGGAGGTCCACGTCTGGACAACCCGACGCGGTGACAAGGCCCCCGTCGCTGCGGGGAAGATCCACACGGACATGGAGCGGGGGTTCATTCGCATGGAGGTCATCGCCTACGACGACCTCATCGAGTGCGGATCCGAGGCCGCAGCCGCCAAGGCAGGCAGGCGTCGCCTCGAGGGCCGCGACTACAAGATCCAAGACGGCGACGTCGTGGTCATCCGCTTCAGTCCTCCGCGCTAGACGTCGTTCGCCATTTCCCAGAGCGTTCTCGACATGGGCTCCGCTCGTTCGGATCCTTCAGGACGTGTGTCGCGTCCGCGACGCGCAAAATCACTTGACACCATCGTTTGCGGTGCGTACCCTGGCCGCGGCTATCGTGCGGCGCGAGGGGATCCGCGTCGAAGCTCAACGAGAAGGAAGGGGCAGGCAATGGTGCGAAGGGGTCTGGTTCTGACTTTGGTGGTCATAGCTCTGACGGCTCTTCCGCTCGCGGCAACCACGGCCGAGATGTACTTCTCGTCCGACCAGGGCGGCGGAACCCGCGTCACGAACGTCCAAGAGGGGGCGGAGGTTTGGATCTGCGTCTACGATCCAGACGAAAACATCGACTGCGACGTGCGGGACAAGATCTGGACCGACGTCAAGCTGATGGACCCGAAGACGGGCGCGTACATCGTCTGGAAGAGCTACGTCGATGAGACGGGGAGTCCCGTCGGCCAGCCGTACGACGATGAGGCCTACGTCCCGTACAAGGGTCACTCCCCCGGAAACCCAGGATGGCTTGGTGCAGACTACTTCGAGGAGACTGGGGCCGACACAGGCGTCTTTGTGTCGAGTCGGCCATTCCAGATCGGCACGCGAGAGGGTTTCGGGGCAAGCGAGCTCTGGAAAGGGACCCACGTCGTGGACATGCCGTCCGGCGCCGCGCACTCCGGAGCCAAGGACGCCGCCCGCAACACGGGAGCGAGCGTTGACTCGTTCAAGTGGGGCAACTACTCGCACCTTGACGTGCACACCGAAACCACCAAAGGTGGTGAGAATACCCTGGGCGACTTTCTCTACTGGGTCGGTCATGTGCCAGGCAACTCAGTAGCCTTCGGTGTTGGGCTCATCACGTTGGGGCTGTCGGAGTGGGTCCTTCCCTCGGGGCTTGACCGCGAACGAGCGTACTACGGCGTCGCCCCCCAGGAGTGGCTCATCGGCCGGTTCGAGAACATGGACACGCTGATCGGCATGATCCAGGATCAGAACGACGAGACTGACGTCGCCATCGCCATGATGAAGATCATCGACACCGAGGCAACGCTCACGTGGGAAGGCGGGACCTCGCGGAGCGACGACGTCATCTACAAGGACGGGAACGAGGCTGCGACGATCCGGATCGTCGATCCCGACGAGAACCTGAACTGCAACCGGGTCGAGTACGTGCCCGTGTTCGTGATCGTGAACCCTGGGTCGTGGAACCCCACCAACTCCAAAGACGTAGCGACCGAGGCAACCGGCGACCGCGCGAACAACTTCTGCATGCTCAAGCGAACAGGGGGAGTCGAAGGAAGCGACTCGGCAACAAGCGATCCAGCAGAGTCCTCATGGGACTACACGAACCGCCCCATACGCTGGTTCAACATCTACAACGCAGAGAAGAACGACTACGGGACGAGCGGCGCGCGGGACGGCCGCTACTACATCCAGTATCCGAAGCTCGGGGTGTTCGGCCTCGAGCATCACGGGTCGTTGTTCGACACAGCGAGCCCCAACGGCGTCACCGCCGTCTCCTTCTACGCCCGAGAGACGGGCGTGAACACGGGGATCTTCGAGCTCAACCTCAACTCGATCCTCGTCGACCTCGGGTTCAACACCCTGAACGTGAACGATACGCTCGTCGCGTACTACCTCGACCCGAACGACGAAGACGACTTCAAGCTGGCCGCGGCGTACATCGGTTCGAAGGCGAAGACCTCGCGGGTGAGCTTCACTGACGCGACGCGCACGGAGAGAAGCGTGTATTGGCTCGGCCGCGATGCGCTCTACGTTCAAGTCATCGACGAGAACGCCAACATCGAGGCGTGCTGTCCGGAGCAAGTCGTGATTCACATCTGCGATCCGCATGATGAGGATGACGGAGAGTTCTGGACCCTCGACGAGACGTCGTCGAACTCGTCCGTCTTCTTCTCCAACGCGGGGATGGAGATTCGCCCCGTGTGGGACGCCCTCGGCGTGGGCCTTGTGACCCGCTATGGAGGCTTCCAGCTCGTCCTCGACAATTGGAAGCTCGAGGCGTTCAACGAAGACGACGTCTACGTCCGCTACAACGACGTCTCCTACGTTGACAACAGCCAGGGGATGTTCGGGCTCGGCGACGAAAACACGGCCACCGCCTACTCCGGCCCCCGCATCGACCGGATTCGCGTCGCGAACGACGTCTCGTTCGACCTGATGTCCATCGCCGATACCCAGGTCTACGACGGGGCGACGACGGGGATGCGCTTCCTCGATCGCAACGGCAACGGAGTCGAGGGTTACGTGAACTCGGACTGCGTTTTCATCGAGGTCGTCGATGACGACCAGGACGAGGATGTCTATCGGCGCGAGCGGATCGCCGGCTTCTGGGATGGCGGGCAGAATCTGCCGTTCGGCCCGCTGCCGCTGAACGCATTTGACTGCACGCCAGGTCGGGTCACCATGCACCCGGTCAACGCGCTGCTCGGCGACACGAACATCTTCAACGACTCGCCGGTTACATACCAGAACTACGCGTATGATGGCGCACCGAGGATCTACGTCCTGAATCCGCGCAGCGGACGCTGGGCGGCCCTCGACCTGCTCGAGACGAGCGCGGCGAGCGGGGTCTTCGTGTCGGTCATCTGCGTGGACCTCGTGCACGTGTACACGTGTGTGCCGACACTCGACGTCTTGCCCGGCGACACGATCGTCGCCTTCTACCAGGATCCATCGAACCACTCCGATTCGACCATGATCTCGATCAAGGTATCGATTGGCGGAGGCGACACGTCGACCGAAGCCTCATGCACCGAGTTCATCGACGCCCAGGGCGACGTCGTGACCTCGTATGTCCAAGGGGAGCCGATCCGTGTCCGGGTGACCGACCTCTCGCACACGCAGGACGTCTCCTTGTCCGACGCGGTCACCATCGACGGCGCCGTCTACGACCTGACGACGTACGGAAGCCAGAGCCACATGTTCGTCACGGATCCGATCCTGCTCGATGTCGCCGCCGGCGATGAGATCACGGCGACGTACGTCGACCCAACGGATCAGAACGATACGAGCTCCGCCACGGTCGACATTGTGACGGGAGAGCTGTCCATCACTGCGTTCTACGCCGGGCCGAACCCATTCGCCGACGAAGTCGCCTTCTCGTATGACGGCTCGGGCATCGCGGCAACGTTCTCGGTGGAGATCTACGACCTAGCCGGACACGTGGTGTGGGCGAAGACCGAGGCGAACGTTTCGAACGTCGTCTGGACCGGAGTAAACGAGAGCGGGGACCCGCTTGCGAACGGCGCGTACATCTACATCCTCGCGGCAACGGACGGGACGAACACTTTCGACCCGAGCAACACGGAGTCCGCGAAGGGGATCGTGTTCGTGAACCGATAGACCGCGAGGGCGTTCGGAAGCTTGTGCGCGGCCGGGCGCGGGGCTCCGCGAGGGGCTCCGCGCGTCTTGCCGATCAGGGGTCTGTGCGACGACGCTCGAGAAGGGAGAGAAGCTCTCGAGCGCGTCGAAGGGCCGACACCGCGCACACGCTGCTCGGGACCACCGCACCATCGACGGCAGGCAGGCACTCGAAGAGCGCCGCAACCCCGGCGTCCTGAGCGACCCACGCCACGGCCCCGGTCGCCCGAACGAACGCTGCGGCGCGGCGGCCGCCGTCGAGATCGTCGAGAAGATGGTCGACGTCCCGCCAGGTCAGGGCGTCTTGTGCTCTCTCAAACTCAGCCCGAGTGTCCTCAATCCTTGTCATGTCGCGCAGGAAGTGGAATCGAAGCAGCTCCGCCAGGCCCTCGTTCAGCCACGTCGAACAGCGTACGAGTCGATTCGCATCGCCAAGCCGTTTGGTTGACCCCGTCTTCTCTGCGATGAGTTGGTGGGCGATCTCGTGCACGAGAATCCCTCTCATTCGCTGGGGATCGTCATTCCGAGCGTCGGCATCCGCCGACTGAACGGCGACGAGGCAGTGGGTGTCTCCCGCATAGGGCGCGAGGGCCATCGTCGGCGGAACCTCGCGCCCGAGGAAACGCCGAGCTTCCTCGTTCGTCTGGAATGAGACCACGTGGAGACGCCGAGTCGGTCGGAATCCGAGGGTCTCGGAAAGGAAGCGCGCCGCGTCGACAGTCCACGAACGAAGATGCCTCAGGTGCTCGCCGGCTTCACGCGGAGACGTCCAGAATGTACAGAGAGTCGACTCCGTACGTCGGTAGGTTCGGGGCACGTACGGCACCGTGCAGCTCGGCGAGTCCCTTGCCAACCACGTCTCTCCTAGTGTCGCGTCCTTGAAGTGTATGATCGTACGATGTCCGCCGCGGCCTTCGTCCAGTGGAAGGGACGCTTCTCGTCGTTGAAGCGCCTGATGTAGGCAAGGAGCTTCGTTGTGAGGTCTTCCTT
>JAQTNX010000004.1 GCA_028713635.1 Candidatus Bipolaricaulis sp. | reverse complement strand
GCGTAGTGCTTCTTGTCGACCATCGTCGTAACCGCAGCGGAGTAGGCGGGGAACTGGAACGCCCCCAGCGCTCCGGACAGGAACCCCGTCACGAAGAGGTGCCACAGCTGAAGGTGGCCGGTGAGGCTGAGGATGAGCAACGCGGCCGTAGAGAGCCCGGCGCCGATGTCGCTCGCCGCCATCACCAGCTTCCGCGGCACGCGGTCGACGATCGCCCCGGCGATCGGGCTGAACGCGATGACCGGGGCAAACGCGAAGAAGCCGACCAGGGCCAACGCTGACGCCCGACCCGTGAGCTCGTAGGCCCAGATCGTGATCGCGAACTCCGTCATGCACGACCCGAGCAACGACATGAACTGGCCGAGCCAGATGATCGTGAAGCCCGCGAGCCCACTGGGCCCGCGGGAACGTCCTGCGTCCATGCATCCCCCTTCTCTGCCCGGAGTGGAAGGGTGCGAGTGTCCCGCCGTCCCGTCTCGCGATCGTCGCCGCGAGAGGCCGGCCAAGCTCAGGGCGTGGCGTGTCAGATCGTGATGACGATCTTCCCGCGGGCGTGGCCTTCCTCGAGGTAGCGGATGGCGGCGGGGACCTCGGCGAGCGGGTAGGTGCGGTCGATCACGGGCGTGACCTTCCCGGCTTCGATGAGGCCCGAGAGGAACTCGAGGTCGGCCGAGCTGCGCTTCGCCACGACGGCCTTCACGTCCTGGCTCACGAACGGGCCGGCGAGCATCGAGGCGACGAGATGGCGCATCGGCCCGCCGATGAAGACGTAGACGGCCTTCGGAGCGAGCACGCGGCGGCACGCGTGGAGCGACCGATTGCCGATCGTGTCGAGCAAGAGGTCGTAGCAAGCCTCGCCACGCGTGAAGTCCGCGCGCGTGTAGTCGACCACGCGATCGGCGCCGAGCTTCTTGACCATCTCGACGTTCTTCGTGCTGCAGACGCCGGTGACCTCGGCGCCCAACGCTTTCGCGATCTGAACCGCGAACGTGCCCACGCCGCCCGACGCGCCGTTCACCAGGACCTTCTGCCCGGCCTGGATCTTGCCGCCGTCGCGCAAGCCCTGGAGGGCCGTACCGGCGGCCATCGGCACCGCGGCCGCCTGCTCGAACGACAGGTTCGTCGGCTTCTTCGCCAGCCAACGCTCCGGAACGCACGTGTACTCGGCGAACGCCCCGACGCCTTCGCCAAACACGGGGTCGCCGACGTGGAACCGCGTCACGTCCTTGCCCACCGCCTCAACCTCGCCCGCCAGATCGGCGCCGAGGCGATGGTCCTTCGGCTTGAACCACCCGAACATCGCCCGAGTGAACAGCGGCTTCGCGCGCATGAAGTGCCAGTCGTACGGATTCGTCGACGCCGCGCGAATGCGCACCAGAACGCCGTCATCGGCAACGCTCGGCTTCTCGACATCGCGGAGCTCCAGAACGTCCGTAGACCCGTACCTCTCGTAGACAATCGCTCTCATCACATCCTCCCCATGCCCCGTCAGCTTCGACCCTGCAGGGCATCACCCACGCTCTTCAGAAGATCAGTGGTCGTGGTCCAAGCAACGGCGAACTCAACTGCCTGCCCACGAGGCAGAAGGTACGCGAGCTGGCTCTCCCAGTTCCGCTCGAACTCACCTCGCCGAGCCACGAGCTGCGCAGGAGCCACCGACTCCGGCGACATGGCCTTCGCCTCGAGCTTCTGCCGCAGCACGTCCGCGAGGAGTGCTGGATTGTCCCCGGCCGCAGCCAGCCGATGAACGTCGTAGACATCTCGTGCGATCGCGAAGCGCCGCTGGCCGGAGAGGGCGCGGAGCTTCTCTGCAAGCATCTCCACAAGGGAATAGCAGACGAGGCGTGGGGCTCCCAGCCGATCGGCGTCGGAGTATGGGTGGAGCAGGGGTCGGTCCTCTCCCGGCATCACGAGTCGCTCGTCGCGCGTCACATGCATGCGAATTGCCTGAGGCGATCCCGCCCAGGCGAGAGGTCCGCGGAAGTAGACGCGCAGTTCGAAGGTCTCACCCCCGTACTCGTCCGAGATAGTCTCAAGCAGCGGCGGTGCAGCTCGGAAGTCGGGGCCGTTCTCTTCCTCGCTCCAGCCCGCCACCTGTCGGGCGACATCTTCGGCTTCGTCGCCGTCGATGCGTTGCGCAGCCGTGAAGTCCAGGTCCTCTGAGAAGCGGTAGTCGGGGAAGTACGCCTTGGAGAGGCACGTGCCGCCCTTGAACCGCAGAAGGCGGGCCAGGTTCCTGTCGCGGTACAGGCCGGCCAGAAACCATCCCAGAGCGTAGTCCAGGTTGAGGATCAGCGGATCGACTCCGCGGCCGGCCGCCAGCCGCCGCAGCTCGCTTTCGGAGATCATGCCCCGGGCTCCTCAAACCCTCTGACGTTCACGCGAATCCGCCATCGGGTTACCACGCGTCCCTCAGCCACTCCGCCGGGCTCCAGGAGCGAGATTCCGGCTGTGAGGTGCGATCGCCACGCATCCAGTCGCGCCTCGACGCCGGGCGCCGGGATCCTCAGGGCTTCAACCAAGAACCCAAGCCTCTTGTAGACCGTGCCAACCCCGAACCGCGCAAGGTGGGCATCAAGCCTCGCCCAGTCGACGTCTCTGGCCCCCTGGCGCAATGCCTCGGCCAGCTGAACGACTCCCCCCGACAGCTCCGGCCGATCCGCAGCGTCGATCAGGGTCTTCTCGCGGTCTGTCACGACCACAGGGCGGCCCCCTACGGCCCGCGTGGCGAGCCCAAAGAACCTGCTCTCGGCTACGGTGACGAAACGAAAGCGCATCCCGAGCACGTCCACCTCCCGGCGCGAGCGGCGCGTTGGGGTCTGGACAAACGTCGTTCGGGGAGCCTGTTCCGTTAGGTTCCAGTAGTGAAGCGCCGACCAGTACGCAACAGCCGATGGCCGGACAAGGTGCTGAGCCACCACCGCCGCCGTCTCCGACCAGAGGCGCGCCGGCCCCGCCTCGAGCGGAATCACGAGATACGTTCCCCGCACCAGACGCGCGACCCAGCCCTTCTTGACGAGCTCATGGAGAACGGCCTTGGTGTAGTTGGGGCTCCCCCAGAACTCCGCCGCCTTCGCCGAAGTGAAGACTCCGCGCTCGAAAGCCGCCATGCGAGAGAGGAACTCCGCCTCCCGCGGACCGAGCTCTGTGATATTCTGTGTCATTGGAGTAACCTCCTGAGGGTTACTTTCGATGCCCAGGATATCACCCCCGCTCCCGCAGGTCAAACAGCGGCCGCACGGTCTGTGGTCCAGGAATGCGTGATTGCAGGATTTGACCCCGACGTCCCTCATTCGGCGCTGCTCATGGGGCTACGACGAGTATGCCGCATGCGGGTCGCTGCTTCCGCCGTGCTAGGCGAGAGGCTTTCCCAACGCCACGATGGCGAGCGAAGCCGCATAGCACAAGAAGACGACGATGAATGCCGCCAGCATCCCGTACTGGAGGATGGGGTTGGCCGAACCTTGTGGATAGACGAGCTGGAACACCACCCTCGTCAGCCACAAGACGCACGTCGCAGCGAGCACGACGACGATCGAGTACCGGTTCGACCTGCCCCCGCAGACCAGCAAGACGTTCACCACGCCGAACAACACAAGCGAGAGAGAGAAGAACGCGTTGATGGCCCGAACCGCCAGCACGAGCTCCGTCGCGCTCGGGTCGATGTACGAGTACCACTTCCACCACGTGGGCACGAAGAAGTGCCAGACTCCAAAGCCAATAGATGCAGCGCTGCCAACCGTCACCAAGACCTTGACGAGTAGATTCGTAGTCATAGCCCCGGAAGACCTCGCGGCTTCCCAATACGGCACTAGCCATCGGCAACGAGGAGTATGCCGCATCCGGGTGGGCGAGGGCGCTCCTTGGCAGCGTGGGGAGGTGCGTGATATCAAGAACTGACCCTCACACCCTGACCCTCGAGATCTGCCCCCGGCGCCCTCACGGCCCGTCCGCAGCCTCAAGCTCACACGTTTCCGCTCCCTCGCGTATACTCCTCTTATATGACAACAGCGGAAGCCAGTCAACAGGAGTGGCAGGTTGGTGGGCTTGTCGTCGGACCGTTTCTCCCTTCGACACCGGTCTCGATCGGCGGCGTTACGTTCTGTCCTTCGGCATCGGCGACGGACGGCAGCGGTCTATTCTCGCATCGGAGACCGAACTGCGAGCCAAGCTGTCCACTCCCGGAGTCCAATGGAACCCACCGCACTTCGCGGTCAGTAGTACGCATACGGCTCGCGTCGTCGTAGCCGCCGCGGACGAGGACACCGCTGAGCGATCTGGCACAGGGGCCATCCAGGCTGCCTGCATGTGTCTTGCGCTCGCCACTGATGCGCCAGCCTACGATTTCGAGTTGACCGGGGTCGCTCGGTCCGGCGAACGTGTCTCCAGCACCCCCTTTTCCTATCCAGCCTGGCTCAGGCTGTTGACGCCCGAGCCCTTGCCAGTATCCATGGCCAACCAGGCAGTCGCGATCGCACGCCTTTGTGAGGCGGATGAGGTTGTCAAGAAGGGCCTGGCAATGCTGCAGGACGCACATTCCTTGATGGCGGTGCAATCAGTGGCGCCTGTGTCTGCTTTTGTGCTCATCAGTTTGTTTCGCGCCATCGAACTTGTCTCGGATCACATGGCCCAGGGCTGGAGGGAGGACCACAGGGAGGGACTGGAAGAGGCACAGGGGAACGTCGCTGTCGACCTCTGCCGGGAGCTGTCTACCCTTGACATCCCGAACTCGGCAGCGAACCCACGCGCTCGCGCGGCAGCGGTGGCAGCAGTCGTAGCGGCCGCAAAGTCGATTGAGAAGCTACGCGAAGCGTACCAGGCTGACGAGATCAGGCGGGCAGCCAGGCTGCTCGCCATCTCTGACGATGAATGCTCCATAGCGCTTGAGATGAACTCAGTGCGGAACAGGGTGGCTCACCCGGGGCGAGAAGACGCGAAGACACTGCTGCGCCTCACGCAACCCGGCGCCGTATCAACGATGTCCCCTGGTGAGAGAGCTGCTCGGGCGTTCGTCAACGCGTATGTCGCTCGACTGCAGAAGCCGGGGTAGATACCGCCGGGGTCAGGCCCTGTGATCACGCATCAGCTCTGACAGTCAATGCTGCTTCCTCGCGGCCGAGAGAAGGCTGCTTGCACACCGCGGCTCGTGGTTCGGCCTCCTGACGTATCACACCCTGATGATGGCCTTGCCGCGCAAGGCCTCTTTCGAGACAGAGCGGGCGGCAGGGTCTACCATCGGATTCCGTGCAGTGACGGGGACACTCCCGGCGCGGTAGACTGGCCACGACGGGGGTGTGGCTCCTGGGGTCCGCGGCCTCTTCGGAGACACCGCTCGACTCTGAAATGCCGCCCCCGTCATCTATGCCATCCAGGGAAGTCCGAAGGGATGGTGCTAAGGCACTCACAACGTGGGTGACCTGTGGCTCTGAGCAGTAGACGAGACCGCCTGGATGAGCGAACTCGCGCTGCAAGGAGGAACGCATGGAGTCTCAGCTTCGCGTCGGCGTTGATGTCGGCTGCCACGCACATCGGGTTGGGATCGCTGATCCCGACGGATCGCTCCTCGAGGAGTTCGACATCTCGCACAGCGAGGCCGGCTTCCGGGAGTTCTTCCGTCGGGTCGAGGAACGAAGGTCAGAGCTTGGGTTCCCCGTTGCCGTGGCGATGGAGGGGTACAACGGCTACGCCCGTCCTCTCGATCGCCTGGTTCAGGAGAAAGGCTACCGGCTGTTCAACGTCAACAACCTGAAGCTCGCTCGGTTCAAGGAAGTGTTTCCTGGGGCGGCAAAGACCGACCCGATCGACGCGCGGAAGATCCTCGAGCTGTTCCACCTCCGCGACCAGCTGCCGATGGCGAAAAGCGCTGGGGTCTACCATCGTATTTCGTACGGAGACGGGGACACTCCCGGCGCGGTAGACTGGCCACGACGGGGGTGTGGCTCCTGGGGTCCGCGGCCTCTTCGGAGACACCGCTCGACTCTGAAATGCCGCCCCCGTCATCTATGCCATCCAGGGAAGTCCGAAGGGATGGTGCTAAGGCACTCACAACGTGGGTGACCTGTGGCTCTGAGCAGTAGACGAGACCGCCTGGATGAGCGAACTCGCGCTGCAAGGAGGAACGCATGGAGTCTCAGCTTCGCGTCGGCGTTGATGTCGGCTGCCACGCACATCGGGTTGGGATCGCTGATCCCGACGGATCGCTCCTCGAGGAGTTCGACATCTCGCACAGCGAGGCCGGCTTCCGGGAGTTCTTCCGTCGGGTCGAGGAACGAAGGTCAGAGCTTGGGTTCCCCGTTGCCGTGGCGATGGAGGGGTACAACGGCTACGCCCGTCCTCTCGATCGCCTGGTTCAGGAGAAAGGCTACCGGCTGTTCAACGTCAACAACCTGAAGCTCGCTCGGTTCAAGGAAGTGTTTCCTGGGGCGGCAAAGACCGACCCGATCGACGCGCGGAAGATCCTCGAGCTGTTCCACCTCCGCGACCAGCTGCCGATGGCGAAGGACGTGCTGCAAGAGGTGCTCCCGGCACCCGAAGTGAACGAGAAGCTGAAGCGGCTGAGCCGCCGTCGCCGCCAACTCGTCACCGAGAAGCTGCGCGTGCTGAATCGGCTGCAGGTCGATCTTCAGGCCGTCTCTCCCGAACTCCTCGCGGCGACTCACGATGCCGACAACCTCTGGTTCCTGAGGTTCCTCAGCTTCCGCGACGACCTGCGGCGACTCGCACGACTGCGTCGGGCGACGATTCGCCAGATCCCAAGCGTGGGAGTGAAGTACGCCAGGATCATCGAGGAGGGGGTCAGGCGGCGGGGTCAGGTCTTGCTATCACGCATCCCAACGCGCGGAACAACGTCGCAGCGAGCTGCGACGCTACAGCGGCGCGGTAGGGTCTACCATGGCCTTTCGTGAGGCGATGGGGTCAGCTCTTTACTCTTGATGTCTAGGAGAGGCGCGGGAGTCAGATGCTGTATCGGAAGTCAACTCACCTCCTCGGTGGGAGATCTGAAGCAGTCTCCACTCTCGTAGATGGCATGCGCGAGAAGCAGGAGCTTCCGCGCTGCGGCGATCCGTGCAACCTTGTCCGGCTTGCCCTCGTCCTTCAGTCGGCGGTAGATGGCGCGGATGCCGGGGTTGAAGCGGGCAGCAGACAGAGTCGCTTCGAATAAGCGCTGAGGTCAGATGCTGTATCGAATGTCAACCCACCTCCTCGGCGGGAGCGCGGAACGGCTCCATGCTTTCGTAGATGGCATGCGCGAGAAGCAGGAGCTTCGGGCGATGGGGTCAGATCTTCACTCTTCACCTCACTTCGAGTAGACTGCCGCCATGGCACGTCCGTTGCGACTGGAGTACGAGGGAGCGGTCTATCACGTGACGAGTCGCGGCAATGCGCGGCAGGACATCTTTCTCGTCGATCCTGACCGGAAGTTGTTTCTGCAGACCCTCGCGGACACGGTGGAGCGCTTCGGTTGGATCTGCCATGGCTACTGCTTGATGACGAATCACTACCACCTGCTCGTCGAAACGCCGGAGCCGAATCTGTCGCGGGGGATGCGACACCTGAACGGTGTCTACACCCAGGCCTTCAACCGACGGCACATGCGTAGCGGCCATGTGCTGCAGGGGCGGTTCAAGGCGATCGTGGTCGAGAAGGAGAGTCACCTCCTGGAACTTGCACGGTACGTCGTGCTGAACCCTGTGCGCGCCGAGATGGTTCGCTCGGCGAAGGACTGGCGGTGGTCGAGCTACCGTGCAACAGCTGCGCTTGTCGGGGCTCCGCTGTTCCTCACGGCAGGCTGGATTCTCGAGCAACTCGATCGCGATCCGCGCCGCGCGACGCGCATCTATCGCGGGTTCGTCGAGAATGGTCGCGACGTTGATGTCTGGACTGAACTGCGCGGTGGGATACTGCTCGGCGGCGACGACTTCGTTGCAGAGCTCAAGCCGCTCCTCTCTGACCACGAGGCGGCGAGAGAACTGCCGCGGCGCGAGCGGCCTGTAACTCGGCCGAGTTTGGCGGAGCTGTTCTCGCGTGTTCTCGACAGAGGGGCGCGGGACCTTCAGATCCACGCCGCTACGCGCGTCCACGAGTACACGCTACAAGAGGTTGCCGCCTTTGTCGGTCTGCGGCCGTCCACCCTCAGCACAATCGCGGCACGCGTTGCGCGGAAGAGCCATCACCAAGAATGAAGATCTGACCCCATCACCAAGAATGAAGATCTGACCCCATCACCTCCATCATCTCGTGAGGGAGCCCATGCTCGAAGCACGATCCACCCAGACGGAGTATGTGGCGAGCTTCGTCGGGCTCTGATCGGACTCCGCGACTCTACGGTGTCCTCGGGGCGCCGCCCGGCGCGGCGAATTGGAGCGGATTCCGATCTACGCTAGGCTGAACGAAGGCGTGATGGCCGATGGCGGCGGAGCGAGGTGTCGGCATGAGCAAGAGGGCGTGGCTATCTGGCGGAATCCTTGCGCCTGTGACGTATCTGGTGGTCGTGGTGCTCGGCGGGCTGATCCGCCCCGGCTACAGCCACTACTCCGAAGCCATCAGCGAGCTCGTCGCGAGCGGAGCACCCAACAAGGCACTTCTCGATCCTCTCTTCGTCCTCTACAACCTGGCCGGTCTCGCGTTCGCGTACGGCGTGCTTCGTTGCGTTCGCTCCCGGCCCGAGGAGAAGCGCCGCTTCGGGCTGATCGCGACAGGGTTCCTGTTCCTCGGGGGACTCGTCGGGCTAGCGACCGTCTTCGTCCCGCAGGACCCCGCGGGACCGGCCGTCACGGCGACCGGAGCGGTCCACATCGTGCTCGCCGGCTCAAGCTCCATCCTCTCGATGTTGTCGATGCTGTTCTTCGGCCTCTGGCTTCGTGCGACGCAAGAGACGGCGATGGCGCGCCACTCGTTTGCCAGCCTCATCGTGGTATTCGTCTCCGGAGGGCTCGCGGCCGCATCGGTTGCCACGGGGTTCGGGGCATCCGGACTCCTTGAGAGAATCACCATCTTCAGCTACCTGCAGTGGATGTTCGTCGTCGCGCTGTGGCTCTTCCGGCTGCCTGAGCACCGCGTCCGGCGTCGCGCCGGCGTGTGAGAACGGAACGGACCACCAGGGGCTGCCGCCGGGCTAGGGTCGGCGGGGGCAGATCTTCGCTCTTCCCATCGCGAGGAGTCCGCAAGCATCGACCCATCAGCCGCCCTGCATTCGCGGCCATCGTCTCCGACTCGGAGGCTGCCCTGGACAGTGTCCGCGTACCGCAAGCACCGCTCTCCCCAAGAGGGGATCATCGAACATCTCGGCGTCCGCTACGCGACCATCCACTGGCAGCTGCGAGCTGTTGACGAGCGCTGACTTCGGAACGCAATGCGCGATCGCGGGACATGACCCTTCCCCTGATCGTGACAAGCCAAAAGGGGTGCGCAGGTCTCGCCGTCTGAGCCTGGACGCGAAGGGGCGGCGCTACCGTCCTGCACCACGTCGGTGTTCCAGCACAGCAAGGACTACACCGAGGACGATGAGGGCGACGGCGACCAGGTAGTAGCCAGTCAGCGGGACCCGATAGTCGGCGGGACTGTAGCTCCCCGCCGCGGCTGCCTGATACGCGGCGCGTCCCAGGAGCGGGATCGTGCGCTGGACAAGCTGTCCCACAGCGACCAGAACCAGGCCCGTCACAATGGAGCCCACCCCGGCATGCCATTTCATAGATGCCTCCCTCTGGCCGGGAATGGTACAGAGACCCGACCTTCTTTCAAGATGCCGGCGCCTACCATCGCACCCTGTGCAGGTGCAGGCGCCGGGTTCAGTTGCCGCGTCGAATGGTTGAGGGCTGCTCGGCATGGCCGAGCAGCTGGCGGGCTCCGCAAGACTTCCTGTCCGCTCTCGGCGCGTGCGGTATGGATACCCGCTTTCTGCAGATGGCTACGCGCCCAGCGAGCAACCTGGGAGTCGCTGCGCAACGTCACGCTCGCTGGGCGCGGATGCTCAGGTCCTCACTCTTCGTGATGCCCGCCTCTCGCAGTGGGCGCGTCGGCAGCGGCAACCTTGCACGCGTGCTCGCAAGTCGTCATGGTGCCGTAGAGCCGCCGGGATCGTCCTGGGAGCCGGGCATCCGGGAATGGCGCCTTCACGCACGACAGGGTGTCGAACCGCACGCGCCATGGTGCGCTGACGCCGCCTCGCCGCCCCGCGGCGCCAACCCAATTCAGGAAGACTTCGCGCGATCCGGTCGGCACCCGGATCCATCCCGCCTGGAAACCTTGATGACTACAGACCGTCCTACGGGCTGAGGTGCCTCTGGATGTGCTCTTGAACGGCCTTGCTCACAAGTGCCTGCTCGACGATCGCAAGAACGTGCCCACCTGTCTCGAATCGCAGGAGATCCACGCTCGGTATCGTGGCTGCAGCGAACTCAGCGTTGCGGAAGATCTGCAGCGTGTCGTCCACGGCGTGGACGACCAGGGTTGGGGCCGAGATGGCGGCAATCCGTTCATTCGGCATGGCCGCCTTGTTGTCGAACAGGGCGCCTGCGCTGCGAAGCGACGCCGGGTTCATCCCATCGACGAACGCGTCGACCATCTCGCGCTGGTCAGGAGTGAGCGAGGCAACCACCGTCCCCGTTGCCCCGATCAGGCCGAGGAAGGTCTTCCGAAACACCTTAGTCATACCCCAGTACGCGAAGTCGTGCTGGAAAACCCAGGCGAGCATATTGCCCTGCCGGCTGGCTTGCGCCTGCGCGGCAGCGGACGTCGACGCGACGCCGCACGAGAGCAGTGTGAGCGACGACACGCGCTCGGGATGGCGAACGGCGAACAGCAGAGCAGACGGTCCACCATGCGACATCGCGACCACCGCGACTCGGTCCACGCCGAGTTGATCGAGCAAGTACGCGTAGGCGTCGGCCTGATCGTCGAATGAGGCGCTCTCCGGCAAGCTCGACCGGAGGTATCCGAACCGCGAGGGCGCGATCCAGTGGAACTGGCCGCCTAGAACGGTTCGCGCGATCAGCTCGCCTTGGTCGAACCCACCTCCACTTCCGTGGACAACCAAGACCGAGGGCCCGGCACCTCCTTCTGCGTACTCGATATTCCCGTAGGGAGACGAGACGAGGGCGCTTCCCTTGCTGACTCGATCGCGCGCGCGATCCATGTCGCGTAGGAAAGCCCCGGAGAGGAGCCCCAGGCCAAGGACCAACCCAACGACCACACCCATCAGGATCGCTCTTGACATGGCTCTCTCCTCAGCTTTCGAGCCTCTCGGGCTCCTGCAGCACTCTGCCCCCGCGCAGGCCGCGGGCGTGGCCAAGGGGCAGCGCGGCACTCACGAATCTTGGCTGTGCAGCCATTCCAGGATTCGGGTCACGGTCTCGGGGTCGAGGACTTGGCTCGGCAGGTTGTAGGTCGCCACATCCGCCGGCGTCAGCGCCTCACGCGCCTTGGGTTCGTACTTCAAGACGTGATTGGCATCTTCCGGGTAGGCGAACGACACCGCCGGATTCCGCGCCGCCTGTACCTCGAGCGGTTGCCCGTCCAGCTGCCAGTCGACCTGGATGTCCTTCTTCCCGATCACGACCAGTGTGGGAATGGTCACTTCGGCCAGCCAGGGGGCGATGTCGAGCGCCCACAGCTCGCGCACGAACGGCTGGTTCACCGGCGCAGCGAGCGCTCCGAGAACCTGCTGGACCGCCACCGGGAACTTGGGATCCACGACCATCTCCTTCCCGACGAGAAACGCGTCGACGGCCTGCTTGTACGACGCAAGCAGCGCCTCTGCGTCCTCGCTGCGCGACAGGATCGCCCCCACCTGCGTCTCGGCGACCGCGCCAATCGTCCGTCCGGGGGCTCCGGTCAGGATCATCCCGGCCAGGGGGATGTCCGGGTTGCCGCGCACGTAGTTCAGAGCGTGGATGGCGCCCTCGCTGCTGGTCAGGATGTAGATCCTGGACGGATCGACGTCCGATCGCGCGGCGAGGAACTTGACCGCACTGGCGACCTCCGCGAGGTGGCTCGCCATGCTGATCTTGCCGGTCAGCTTGAGGATGTTGGGCATGGCGTCCGGCCCTGTCGTCCTCTTGTCGTAGCGGAGCGTGACGTAGCCCCTCTCTGCGAGCACTTCGGCCAGCAGCCGTGCACTCCCGTTCTCGCCCTCAAGGAGAGGGGATGTCCAGTCCCGACTGGTCGGGCCGCTTCCGGCGACGAACAACACCGCCGGGCCCCTGCCCTCGGAGTGACGGGGCTTGGTGACGGTCGCGTGCACGGTGGTGTCTTCGATGCTCCATCGAACGTCGGTCGAGATCGGCCCGGTTCCCTCGCTCCTGGGCGCGAGCAGGCCGAAGCCGACAAGGAATCCAAGAACTATTGCCAGAATGGACAGTTTCCACACACTCATCGCAGAAGCACCCCCACGTCTGTAAGCGAATGCAGAACCGCCCAGTGTACACAATCCGGTCCAGAGGCACATCCAGGCTGAGCCTGCCCAACACGTAGAGCCATCTGCGGAATCGCGTCGCGAGGGTCGCGTCTCGTTCCTGCTATCCAGCAGCAAGACCCTACGCGGCTGCAGAATTCGATCGTGCGCCCGCCTACGGCACGCGCTCCCGGGCCGACGCCTGCAATCCCTGTACTGATCTCGGGGCGATAGTCTGGCCCGAGAGGACTGCCTCAGCGGCCTCCAGGTCAGGATCGCGCCCTGCGCGGAAGTCCGCTACCGTGTAGCTCACCAAGACGTCGGGGGCGATGCCCACGCCCTCGATCAACGTACCGTCACTCCTGTGGAAGGCGCCGGTCGAGAACCGCACTTGCCCGCCGTTCGGGAGGGCGAATGTCACGGGATTCCCGCTCCCGCCTCCCGTCGGGCGTCCGACGGCCGTGGCCCGACCTGAGTCCACGAGGGCGACGATGAGCATCTCCGCCGAGCTGAAGCAGGAGCTGTCGATCAGAAGGACGAGCGGGCGGTCGTAAGTCTCACCGCGCGGACGCACGGCGTACGGGAATCGTCGCACCCACAGCCTCTGGGGAAGAGGAAGTCGGTACGACTCTACGCCGTAGACAAAGCGGCGGACGACGAAGCGACCTGCAATCCGATCCCCGATGCGCGAGTCGCCGCCGCCGTTGCCACGGAGGTCGAGGATGAGCCCCGGGCTCCCGGAGAGCGCACCCAGCGCGGCATCGAACTCCCGGACGAGATCGTGGCTCGAGCTCGCGGAGAGCGTCGGGACTTGGATGTAGCCGAACCCGGAAGGCAATCGGCGCCCCACGATCACCGGGCTGGCCGGCTCCTGCGCGGGCACGGCCGTGCCGCGTCCCGGTGCGGCTTCGGTCGGAGCGCGCAGGATCACGGTCTCGCTGCGGCCGTCGGCATGATCGGCGGCCACTGCAAGCTCCCTCTCCGTTGAGCTCAGGACGTTCCTCGCTGCGACCGCGCGCCGGTGCTGCTCCGTGGACCCGGCACGCAGCCAGGCCGGCAGGGCGAGCAGGGCCTCTTCCACTGGGCGTCCGCCCACGTCAACCAGCCGGTCGCCTCGCGCCAGCCCGGCCCGTTGCCCCGTCGGCCCAATCTGGTCGATGACGATCCCGTCGCTCAACGCCCGCGCAACGCCGAAGTACGTCCGCCCGCGGCGTGGCGCCGGGGTCAGGACGCCGGTATGCCCGTCGTTCAGGGCCGCAAGCATCTCATCCACGAGGTTGGCGTAGTCGATGTCATTCGCGGCTTGGGCAACGCGCGGGCGATACGCGTCACGCATGGCATTCCAGTTGACCCCGGCCTCCGCGAAGTAAGGATACGCGGCATCGAGTGCATGCCAGAGCCGCTCGAAATTGTCGACGTAGGCGTTGCTCGGTGGCGGCAGCGAGCCCACCAAGTACAGCGGCGCGAAGGTCGCAGCCAAGAGGCCCACCATCAAGACAACCCGGAACATCGACTCCCCTCCCGGCGATGCGATCACCGAGTGCGCGCCAAGCGGCAACGCTTCGGTCTGGCCCCACGCGGGCTCAGATCGAGAGTCTAGATCCGGCTCCCTTCCCCCGCAACGCGCGTGCGCGGTGCGTCGCAGAAGGGGCCACGTGACCCATCGCGATCCGGTTCGCTCCGCCATTTGTGGCAGCGGCTCTCATGCGCTACCTTCACAACCCATCGGGTCAGGGACTGTGGGAGGGAGCGATGTGGAAGGTGCTGTTGCTGGCGGTGGGCGTCGCGGTCGGCCTGGGAGCGGCGACGGTGTGGCTCGCCAATCTCCGCTTCGACCACGCCGCAGATGCCCGGATCCGGGAGATGCTGGCGAACGCCGCGGCAGCGGATCAGGTCGTCACCGAAGCATCGCTTGAACCGCTGCCTGAGCCCGTGCAACGGTGGCTTCGCTCCGCCGGCGTGGTGGGGCGTCAGGTTCCGGCCACCGTCCGCCTCCGACAGGAGGGGGCCATCCGACAGGCTCCGGACGCCCCGTGGATGCGCTTCTCGGCAGACCAGTACTACACCATCGATCCCACTTCGTTCATCTGGCGCGTGTCAGCGACCGCCTCTCCCGGCTTCTTCATCCGCGGCGTCGACGAGCTGCGCGACGGCCGCGGCGCCATGCGGATGGTCGTCCTCGGTCTGTTCACGGTCGTTAACGCGTCCGGAGCGGACATGGACCAAGGCGCGGCGCTGCGCTACTTGCAGGAGATCGTGTGGTTCCCGTTCGCCGCACTCGCACGAAACATCTCGTGGGAAGCGGTCGATGAGAACTCCGCTCGAGCTACACTCACGGTGGGAGAGGGGTCGGTCGACGGGCTGTTCACGTTCGCGAGCGACGGGCGAGTCGTGGGCTTTAAGGCCACGCGCTACCGGTCCGAGCAGCCGGCGTCGGTGCTGCGGACGTGGCGGGTTCCGCTGCGCGACCACGCGGCGTTCGACGGTGTCCTTGTCCCCACCTCCGGAGAGGCAACCTGGGATCTCGACGGCGGGACGTTCACGTACATCACCGCGAAGATCGTCGAGCTCGACTACGACGTCCCGCGGATCTTCGGCCGCTAGGCGGTTGCCCATCCGACCCTGAGACGGCCTCAGTGCCTGACGCGGTCACGTTCTCGCCCCAGACACGCATCGCGTTTCGCCTCGTCAGACGCGCGCCTGCAGGATGCCTCACGCCACGGCATGAAGGCTGACGCCTGCGCTCGGCGAAGCATGATTGCAGGACCCTAGCAACACTCCGACGGTCGAGACGCTCTACCTCCAGCCCAGACTCCCGCCGTCGGGGTCCCTGCGGCAGCCTTCGCTCGCCAGCTTCGGGATGGAGGTCCTGGTCGGCGCCGCCGCACGTCGCTCCGGCTTGCCGGCCGTCGCAACCGACGTGGCCCGGACGAGCTCCGGCGCGCAAGCTTCCGGTGCTTGACACGCAGCTGGAAGAGCGACGCTCAGCGAATGTGTACCAAAAGCTGTGAGGGCAACGCGGGCGCATGGTCCGGCTGGGTCCCCGGCCAGGCGGACTCAGGAGAGGATGGGCACGCTGCAGAGCCCACACTATCCCATGCGGCTGAATGCGCGGTGCGCGCGCAGCATTCCAGGGGGCAACATGACGCGCTTCTCGTCGCGACGACTCAAGCCCTGGCAGCTCGTCCTTCTCTTCCGCTTCCTTCTGAGCGCACTCTACACACTGGGATCACTCACCTTCGACATCTACGCCGGAGCCGATACTCCCGCGACCGGCAATCTCAGCGTCCACAGAGGGGTCGGCATGTACTTCACGTACATCGAAAGCTGCTTCCTCGCTCTCGTCGTGGTGCTGCCGGTCCTGCCGCTCAAGCGTTTCTGGGTCGGGTTTCTCGTCTACGCTCCGTACGCCGTCCTCGGCCTCGGCATCGAGTTCTACATGGAGTACGTCTCGACTCCGGCGCTTGTGAGTCCTCTTGCCGTCGTAGGATGGTGCGCGCCGGCCTCCTGACCGGACTCTGTGGGGACCATGCCGATCGCCTCTGGCCGCGCCGGTTGTCGAGTGAGACGCGGCGGCGCGCTGATCGGCATGACGCAGGGCGTGGTGACGTTCGGGTTCACGGTCCTGGCGCTCTGCCGCTTCTGTGTCGCTCGACAGGTCCCGCCGGGAGTCGTACCTCGGCCAGGCCTGGTATGGAGTCCCGTGGCTGCTGCTGTCGAGCGGCTTCGCGGGATACACCGCCTCGCTGATCGCGGAGCGCTAGAGGTCCGGCGCCCACCAGGATGGCTCTGTTCGCCTGAACCGGCAAGACTCCACCCACGTCGGGTCGACCGCGGCGCGGCGTGATCCGAAGGGTCTTCGTGAGCATCCAAGCGGGCGTCGGGGTCCGCCATAGGATTCCCTGCAGTCATGGACGGAATGGTGCCGCGCCCGAGCATCGCGGAACCGTCGACGCGGCGGGATCCCCAGCCCGACCGTCTCGGCGCCGCCAGAGGTCCAGTTGCAGCCACACGACGTCGAGAGTCCTGCCGAGCTTCTCGGCGATCTGGCGGAGACGGCCCCGCTCGACGAACCCGTTCCTGAAGTGGAACGCGAGGCTGGCCTCATTCCGCGACGAGACGCCGGCAAAGAGCGTGGCGATCCCCTGCGCTCGGGCTCCCGCCTTGACTCGGCCGAGAAGCGCCGTGCCGACGCCGCGCTGCGTGTGCTCCGGTGCGAGGAAGTACGTCAGCTCGGCACACCTTCAGAATGCGCGCCCGGGCCGTTACGGTCGAAGCCAGCCGAACCCGACGACGTGACCTGCCCCATCGCTGACCGCGTAGGTCGAGTAGCCGCTTCACACCTCGGCGAAGCGGTCGAAGAATGCGTGGGGCACGGGTTTTTCCCCGCCCGGATACGCCGCGAAGGTGCGGGCGATGTAGTGGTTGAAGATGTCGATCACCGGAGCTCGATGCGTCTCAGTGGGCGGCTCGTATCGATACGTCATCGTGCGCCTCCGTGTCCGCGCTCGTGTTGACCAGCATGGGACAAGGCGCACGCTGGCCCGCGGGCTGCTGCGATGCGAGAGGCGCAGCGTCCCGCCCGACCTTCGCGCGTCTCAACGCATCCGGCATCGACGCTACAACCACTCGTCGTCACTCGTCGAACGCGGCGGGGTCAGCCTCCCCGCTCGCCAGGGCAACGCTCGCCGTCTGGCCCGCCGACACGGCAGCGGATCGATCGCATAGCCCAGTGCAGTCTGGGTATTGGTACCCGAGGATCGGGCCCCACAGTCTGGCGTGCCGACGCAGGACGTGCCCACCCCCCGGGGCACTCCCATCCCGGCCCGTTGCCCCCGAGGGCGCCCACATCTCCATGCGGTAGGCGATCCTGGCCCCGCCCTGCATACGGCGCTGCGCTTGCGCCGTATGCGGTGAGGGGAGACACCCCCTGTGCTGAGCGATGCCCGCGAACTCACGTCCTGCCCCATCGCCCGGAGCCTCTGCCGCCCGGCAGTACAATCTCGCTCACAACAGGAGGGCCCGACATGAACAGGGCCGTGGTGCTGGAGGGGAAGCGCGTCAGGCTCCGCCCGCTCACGTGGGGCGACGTTCTCCTCATTCAGCAATGGTCTGCAGATCCCGAACTCCAGAAGCTCATCGGCGAGACCGGGCCGATGTCAGACTCGGACTCGAGGGAGCTCTTCCAGAAGGCGCGCGACGATGAGAGCCGCCTGTGGTTCGCGATCGAGATCCGAGCGACCGGAGCGGTGATCGGGGAAGCGGGGTTCCTGCGCATCTTCTCTCCCTGGAGCACCACCGATCTCTCGATCATCGTGGGCGAACGCTCGGCGCGCGGCAAAGGATACGGAACGGAAGCGATCCGGCTCCTCCTCGATCATGCCTTCCGCGAACTCAAGCTCCATCGCGTGGCCATCGGCGTTGTCGGGTTCAACGAGATTGCCCTTGCGTTCTACGAGAAGGTCGGCTTCCGCCGCGAAGGAGTGCAGCGTGACGGCTACTTCTGCGATGGCCGTTTCTCCGACTTCGTGATGATGAGCCTGCTCGCGAGCGAGTACGAAGCGCCGCCTTCGTGATCCCTCTCAGACGAGACGCAGCGGGGAGCGGGATGCCCAGGTCCCCTCGCGCCGTGATGAGAACCGTGCCGCGCGGGCGGCCTTGTACGGGGCAGCAGGCGGCGGAGTCCGGTGCATGGCTTGGCATGGGTGATGCGGGCGCTCCAACCGGTCGAGAGCGTTGGATCGTGTCCTGCACTCCCACACTCCGGCGTGTCGCGCGAAGTCCGTACTCGCAGAGCGCCGGCTCCTGCCGTCGAGCAGCTTGCTCGCCAAAGGTTGGCCGAGCAGAATGGCGGGAGAGATCGGGCTGACCGAGGGAGGAGAGCCGCATGCCAATGAAGACTCTCCTGGTGCTGTACTCCTACCATCACAAGAACACCGAGGCCGTCGCAAGGGCCTTCGCACAGATCCTCGGCGCACCCATCGTGACGCCACAGGAAGTGAACCCGGCGGAGCTTGCGGCATGCGACTTGGTCGGCTTCGGCTCGGGGATCGACAGCGGCAGGCACTACGCTCCGCTCCTCGCGCTAGCGGACAGGCTGCCCACCGTCTCCGCCAAGAAGGCGTTCATCTTCTCGACCTGCGGCGCCCCGGCGTTCGGCGTGACGCGGAGCTTCATCCTGAAGAACCACTCGGCACTACGGGAGAAGCTGCAGGCCAAGGGCTACACGATCGTCGACGAATTCGGCTGCCCGGGCTGGAACACGAACAAGCTCCTGCGGTTCTTCGGGGGCCTCAACAGGGGTCGGCCGAACGCCGAGGACCTCCAGCGCGCCGAGGACTCCGCCCGGAACCTCGAGGCCAGGATGGGAGACCCGGGTCAGAGCTTGCCTCTTGATGTCACGAATTGACACCCGCCCCCAACCCCCCGAAAGCTCCAAGGAGGACTGGTTCATGAAGGCGCAGTCCCGGACGTACATAGAGAGCCTGTACGCAACGCAGGCGACACGCGACAGGTATATCGCTGAGACGGAACTCAAGGAGTACGTCCCCGTGGTTGACGAGGATGTCGCTCGCTTCCTGCGCACCCTTCTTCGCATGCTGCGTCCGGCGCGTGTCCTCGAGATCGGGACGAGCATCGGGTACTCGACCGTCTCAATGGCCAACGGGGTGCGGGAGTATGAGGGGAGAATCGAAACGATCGAGTTCAACTCGGCGGTCGCGGCCCAGGCGCAGGAGAACTTCGCCCGAGCGGGCGTCTCTGATGTGGTTACCCTTCTGCTCGGAGATGCTCGCGAAGTGGTGCCGAGGGTCAAGCCTGGCGTTGACTTTGTGTTTCTCGACGTGGACAAGCGGCTCTACTCGGAGCTCTTGCCGCATTGCACGCGCATTCTGCGGCCGGGCGGTGTTCTGGTCGTCGAAGACACGCTCTTCCCGGTGATCAATCTCGACGCGAAGTGGCATCGCTTGATTGAGCCGATTGACGCGTTCAATCGGCTGCTGGCCGCGGAGTCGGATCTGGAGAGTACCATCCTCCCGATCGGCGATGGGGTGACAATCGCAGTCAAGCGACCGCAAGGGGAGGAGGTTGCTGCATGAACGCGCGCATCACGGTCATCAAACGAGCCCTGAACATCGACCTGGTGGAGACCCACCTGGCCGACTGCCTGAGTGTCGCTCGGCCGTGCAGCGTGTTCCGCGAGGGCATGACGTTCGACGTCAAGGGCCCGTTCCCCGAGAAGCCGCAGGGCTTCTGCGACTGGGCGTGGGTCGCGATCTACCCGAACCTCGCCCTCGCGTGCGCCGGCGCAGAGCTCTCGGCAGGCGTGGCGTTCCCGTGCTGCACCGACGGACTCCGCCCGGTCACCTTCCAGATCGAGAAGATCGCAGGCGAGTAGAGCGCGACGCACCGAGGACCGAGAGTCCGGACTCAGCCTGCTCACTGAACTGCAACCTACTCGGCGGCTTCCGCCGCGGCGTCGTGGTCCGGAATGAGCGTGTCGACGTTCCGAATCGCGGGGAACGCGTAGCTGCCGAGGCCGACGGCCATGGAGAGGAGTCCGGCGAAGACGAACATGAGTCCCATTCCCGCTCCGGGGCCGCTTCCGACGAGGTGAGAGAAGGCGTTCGCTGTCCGACTCCCGGACTGCATCAACGGCTCGAACACGCGGTCGGCGAGAGGGCCCGCGATGAGCATCGCGATCGGACCCGAAATCTGAGCGATCATCCGCCGAGTCGCGAACACGCGTCCTTGGAGCGCCGGCAGGATCTTCGTCTGCCAGATCGCCTGGTTCGACCCGGTGAGAATGGGAATCGCAAAGGACACGGCAAACGCGCCGATCCACCACACGACGAGCCCGCGGCCTACCCCGAGAACGGCGAGCCCGAACAGGCCGCCGAACGCCATCCCCAGCAACACGCCGTGAACTCGCCGCTTGAACCCTCCCCAGGCCGCCATCAGCGCGCCACCCGCGACGCCACCGACGCCGAGCGCCATCTGGACCGCGCCAAGAGCCAGCATGTCGGTGCCCGTCCGTGCGAGAACCATCGGAGCCAGCACGATAAACCCGAACGACGAGACGAAGTTGATGGCCAGGAACACGAGCTGAAGTCCGAGAAGGCTAGGGCTCGCAAAGATGTACCGGAACCCGAAGAGGCAGTCCTGCCACAAGCTCGACTTCGCCTCCGTCTGCCGACTGCGCTCCGGCTCGGGGATGTAGACGATCAGGAGTGCACCGATGGCAATCGCAAGGGCCGCGAGGTCGAGTAGGAAGATCCCGCGAAGCCCAATCAGAAGCAGGAGGCCGCCAGCAAGCATCGGCGCGATGATCCCCGACGCCGACTCGGCGAGGCCGAGCATCCCGCTCGCCCGCGCGTAGTGCTTCTTGTCCATCATGGTCGAGATCGCCGCCGAGTACGCCGGGAACTGGAACGATCCAAACGCGCCGGCGAGAAACCCTGTGGCGAACAGGTGCCAGAGCTGGAGGTGGCCCGTGACGTGGAGAATGAGCAGCGTCGCCGTTGATAGGCCGGCGGCGATGTCGCTCGCCGCCATCACCACCTTGCGGGACACGCGGTCGACGATGGCTCCGGCGAGCGGGCTGAACAGAACGATCGGGGCAAACCCGAAGAAACCCACGAAGGCGAGCGCCGTCGCCGTGCCCGTTAGTTCGTAGGCCCACACCGTGATCGCGAACTGGGTCATCCCCGTGCCGAGCAACGAGAAGAACTGACCTGCCCACACGATCGTGAACCCGGTGAATCCCGTCGGGCCGCGCCTCCGCATCGATGTCATCAACGTCCCTCCGCTCCGTGTCACCCCAAACCGCTCCGCAGTCTTACGCGAGCGCGTCTCTCCGACGTCACCGCGCGAGGGGACTTGTCATTGTAGATTCCGACGGGAGTGCCGGCTCCCACCGCTAGACAGCCTGATCGAACTCGCTGCGGTAGCCGGCGACGCCGGAGGCGCCCTCCATGGCGCGTTCGTCGAGGACGAGGACCATGAAGGCCTCGTCAGGAATGCCCTCCCACTGCGGCGCCAGGCCACGTCCCGAGGCGCGTTCGAAGCCGAACCGCGGGTAGTACTCCGGGTGCCCGAGCACGATGACAAACGGGCAACTCCGCGCGCGCATCGCACGGATACTGGCCCGAACGAGCATCGAGCCGATCCCCTGCCGCTGCCGCTCCGGCACGACGGCGAGCGGCCCGAGGCCCATCCCGTCGAGAACGCTGACCCCATCGCGCGTGATCAGCACCGGGCTGAGGAGAGCGTGCCCGAGGACTCGCCCGCCCTCCTCCGCAACGAGGGACAGCACGTCAGGGCAGGCAACGCGGAGCCGGTCGACGACCGCCCCCTCGGCCGCGCGGCCGAACGCGCGATCGTTCGCCTGACGTATGGCGGCGATGTCCGCCGGCTGCTCGACTCGTACGGTGATCATGCGACCCTCCGGCCCACGTTGCGCACCGCACACTCCGTCCACGGACCAGGAGTTGCCACCTTCAGTGGTCGCCTTCGGCGGGCAACTGCTTGGCAACTCCCGAGCTGTCGGTCGACGCAGATCGACCGACAGCCACGGACCGCGCACCTCTTCGCCGCCGCCGTCCTAGAGCTTGATGAGCCCTCCCGGCGTGGACTGGAACCCGCACGCGCTGTAGTAGAACGAGTGGAGCTTGTCCTCGAAGTCGACGTGCAGCCACTCGCAGCCGGCGGCACGCGCGTGCTTGGTTGCCTCCTTGACGAGGCGTGTGCCCAGGCCCTGCCGCCTCTTCCCCTCCGTCACCATCGTATCGAGCAGGAAGGCGTGCACACTGCCGTCCCACGCAACGTTGACAAAGCCGACGAGGTCCTGACCCTCCCGCGCCGTCACCCAGCCGAGGCTGTGAGACCGAACACGTCCGGCCCAATCTTCCGCGTCGAGCACCGGATGACCGAACGCCTCGGCGTGGAGTCGGTTGAGTTCGTGGTTATCGAAGTCGCCGCGCCACTCGAGGTTTGCCTTCGTCATGAGGACCTCCTCTCAGGCCACGGAGCCGCCCTTGGGTCACGCCGTGCCCTGCGCCGCGATCCGTGCTCGCTCTGCGGGCTCCTGTCGCCCGCGCTGCTGTCGAGCGAGCCCATGAGCAGGATACAGCTTTCCGGCCGCTCGACGATTCGGTCCGCCGCGGGGGCGGCTCTCTCCGCTGTCCCCATTCTCGCCGCGGCCGCGAGGCGAAAGGAACGGCCTGCGCATCGGCGCGCAGGCCACGTCACGCTTCTCCGGCTCTCCCGCCGGTCACATGGCGGCGTCGTCCTGCGGTGCGTCGTCTCGCTCCGAGCCTAGGTCGCTGACTCTCTTCGACTTGCGCTCGCGGCGCGGAATGGTGTGGCGGGTCAACCCCGCGTGCATCGACCGCAGCCGGTCGAATGCCTTGCCGTACGATTCGTCGGTCTTCGACCACTCCACGAGCCGCGCGCAGGGGAAGGTGGTGCACTCGGAGCAGTTCTTCAGCCCCTTCGCGTCGACGCAGCAGCGGAGGATCCAGCAGTCGGCCGACCAGTGGGCGTTGCGATCGCCGTGACAGCCGCAGCAAACAAGCTTGCGCTCGATCGCTTCGGCGACGCCCTCGTTCTCCTTGAGCCAACCCTCCTGCTTGAACCAGCCGATCACTTCCGCGGCCGCGGCCTTGTCGGACGGGAACCTGCGGATCGAGCACGACCCGCAATCCAACCCGCAGGCGGCGATTGTCTCAGACTTCTTCAGCCTCGGCATTCTGGCGTACCTCCAGCGCTATTGTCGCGGACGGAGGTCGGTTTGTGAACCCGCACGTGGAGGAAGTACGGGACGACTTGCGCGTCCTGCACCTGGGGGCACTGCTCGACCACGGCGTCGGACGGGTAGGGCTCTTCGACGCGCTCGATCCGGAACCCCGTCTCGACGAGCAGATTGAGCCACCGGCCGAGGGTTCGCGTGAACCGCGGAACCCTGAACTTCGCGACGCTCTTCCGCACGTCCTCGGGAGCGGCGCTGAAGGTCCACTCCTCGACCTTGCCGTCGAGCGTCTCGAAGTAGCCCCCGACTTCGTAGGCGTACGTGTGCCCCTTCGGGTTGCGGAGGTTCTTCCGGTGCGGCGTGTCGTAGCACGGATGCATGATCGAGAACTGGAAGAACCCGCCCGGCCTGAGGACGCGGTACGCCTCGGCGACGGCGCGCTCGACGTTCGGCATGTCCATCAGGCACATCACCGCGGTCACGAAGTCGAAGCTCCCATCCGGGAACGGCAGATCGAGGGCGCTTGCGACGCGATAGTCGATGCCGAGCGGGGCGCGCGCCTCTTCCTCTCGTGCGTGCCGGATGAAGACCTCGGCGATGTCGACGGCCGCGAGGCGAGCGCCGCGCTCGGCGATCAGACGCGTGTTGTGCCCCTCGCCGCACCCGACGTCGAGTCCTCGGAGACCGCCCACGTCGGGCAGCATGGCGAGAAACGCCGGAGTGTTGAGGCGGTCGCGGTAGACGTCGTAGCCGGAGCGGGCAAGCCGCGTCCACGCCTCGGCGTTCTCGTTCCACAGTCGCCCGACATCGCGATCGTCCATGATCTCTCTTCGTCAGCGCCCGCGCCGGCCCGCCTTACGGCCAAGGTACAACCCCCGCCCGCTCAGCCCTTCACGATCGTACGTAACGACCAGGCCCTCGCCTTCCACGGCTGAGATCATCTCGTCGACCTCGAACAGGCCGAGCTCGTGACGCTCAACAAGGTGCTCCGTTCCCTCGGGGGTACCGACAAGGTAGTGCATCTCGAGGATCGACAGGCGCCCCTCAACGAGACTCGTGTTGACCCGCGCGATCTTGAGCTCCGGCTCGTCGATGTAGACGGCGTGCACGGTGTTCGGCCGCCACTCGCCGGGTGTGAACCACGGCTCGACGACGAGCACGCCTTCGGGATTCAGGTGCGCGGCCATCGAGCGCACCGCGGCCCGGAGTCGGTCGAGCGTCTTGACATAGCCGATCGAGCTGAACAGGCACGTCACGACGTCGAACGTCCGCCCGAGATCGAAGTTCGTCATGTCGGCGACGTGGAAGACAACGCCGGGATTCCGCTTCCGTGCATCGTCGAGCGCCTCGGCGCAGATGTCGAGGCCTTCGACGTCAAAGCTGTCTCGAAGGGACTCGAGGTGGCGTCCGGTGCCGCACGCGACGTCGAGCAGACTGCGCCGTCTGCCTCGCCCATCGCCCAGAATCGCGACCAGGCGCTCGACCTCGGCCGCGTAGTCCTTCTCCGCGTAGATCTTGTCGTAGTATTGCGCCATCTTCGAGTACGTCTCGGCCATCGCCACCCTCCTTCCACACCGCGCGTCACGCCGACGATGATAGGCTGGCGCCGCCGCACAGGCCAGATGGCTCGCTCAGGCGTGCAGCGCCGAGCGAGCCCCCGGCGCGTTGCGCGTGCCCACGCTCTCCTGTAGCCTAGCGGCGAGGAGTGGGA
This sequence comes from Candidatus Bipolaricaulis sp., assembly GCA_028713635.1. Taxonomy (GTDB): domain Bacteria; phylum Bipolaricaulota; class Bipolaricaulia; order UBA7950; family UBA9294; genus JAPLGD01. Next base: position 20,462 of record JAQTNX010000004.1, on the reverse strand, counting down.
GATGTTCCTCGTCAACGTCATCGTCCCCGTCGTGCTCATTGCCGGAGCGGGGTACGTGTTCGCACGGTTTGTGAAGTTCGACCTGACCCCGTTCACGCGGTTGTCGTTCTACGTTTTGAGTCCCGCGCTGATCTTCCAGTCGATGCTGACGTCCTCGATCTCCGGCATCACGCTGGCTCGCGTGGCGCTCTTCGTCTTCGCGGCCCACGGGGCACTCCTCCTCCTCGGGTTCGTCGGCGTCCGCTGGACCCGTTGGGACGCCGATACCAAGGCGTCGGCGCTCCTCTCGTTCACGTTCTCCAACTGCGGCAACTACGGGTTGCCTGTCTTGCTCTTCGCGTTTGGCGACGCCGGATTCACCCTTGGCGTGGTCTACATGGTCGTCCACCAGGTGTACCAGATCCTCTTTGGCGTGAGCGTGGCGAGCTGGCGAAGGGGAATGAGCGTTCGCACGGTGGTCTGGAAGGTCCTCACCGTGCCATGGCTGTACGCGTTGGCTCTAGCTCTCGCTCTTCGAGCGCTGTCGCTCGACCTTCCGTTGGCCATCGCGCGCCCGATCGAACTCGTTGCCTCCGCGGCCATCCCGATCCAGCTTCTGCTCCTCGGCATGGCGCTCGCGGGAGCGAAGGTCGGCTCCCTGATCCGACAAGCCGCGCCGATCTCGATGGCAAAGCTCGTCGTTCCGCCCCTTCTTGCCTGGGGATTGACCGCCGCCTTCGGGTTCGAGGGTCTGCTCCGTGCGGTCCTGATTCTCGAAGCGAGCACGCCGACGGCCGTCAACGCCCTTGTCCTGTCGCTTCAGTACGAGCGCCGCGCCGAGCTGGCGGCGTCGGTCATTCTCCTGACCACGATAGCGGGTGTCGCCACCACCACGCTGCTCCTCTGGCTCCTGTCCTAAGCAAGCGCGCCCGCGGCAAACGGCGTCCACAGCGGCCGGCGCCATCCTCCCACTTCCGCGCCGCATCCGGTCGATTCCCCACGAAGTTCCCCGCGGAGGCCATCCGGCGTACACTGCCCCCAGCGAAGGAGGTACCCGTGAGAGACGAGATGACGAGCGGCCCCATTCGCGTTCGCGCCTTTCGAGAGTCCGATGCCCAACCGCTGCACGAGGCGGTCTCCGAGTCGGTCGCCGAGGTCGCGCCGTTCGAGACGTGGTGCCACCCCGACTTCACGCTCGACGAAGCCACGGAGTACGTAACGTGGTGGATTCGAGCGCGCGAGAAACGGCATGCTTTCTACTACGCCGTCGAGGATGCCGCGGCGTCGCGGTTCCTCGGAGCCTGCGGTGTCAGCGGCTACTCGAACGAGCACCGCCACGCGATGCTCGGGTACTGGGTGCGAACCTCCGAGACGAGGAAGAGCGTCGCGACGACCGCCGCCCGTCTCGTCGCCGAAGCCGCGTTCACCGACCTCGGCCTCGTGCGAATCTCAATCGGCGTTCCCACAGCGAACGCGGCCAGCCACCGGGTCGTCGCGAAGCTCGGCGCCGTGCGTGAGGGCACCATGCGCCAGGAACTCATCCTCCCGAGCGGCCCGTCCGACGTCGTCTTGTACAGCCTGCTCCCAGGCGAACTGCGGATGGCCTAGGCCAGGCCACGCCTTGCCCGGCACCCTGGCACGCGTCGCCGTCCCCTGGGGCTAGACGACGATCAGGAACTCGCCGTTCTCGTAGACGAGCTCGTCGTCGACCCAGATCCGACCGCCGTTCTTCAGGTCGCACACGAGGTCGCCATGGATGGCTGACTGGTTCAGGCTCCCCGTCTCGGGATACCCCGACCCAACCGCCATGTGGAAGCTGCCACCGATCTTCTCGTCGATCATGATGTCGCCCGTCGGTCGGTCGACGCCGGCATTCGTGCCGATCGCGAACTCGCCGATGTAGCGGGCCCCTGCATCGATATCGAGAGCCTGGAGGACGTCCTCTCCCCGATCGGCCGTCGCTCGGACGACCTTGCCCTTCTCGAACCAGAGGTGCGCGCCCTCGAGCCGGCGCCCGTAGTGCACGACGGGGATCGAGAACCGCACGTGGCCCTCGACCGAGTCCTCGACGGGGCCGGTGAAGATCTCGCCGTCGGGCATGTTGACGCGCCCGTCGCCGTTCACGAACGTACGCCCGGCGATGCTCATTCGGACGTCGGTGTCGGGAGCCTGGACGCGAATCGACTTCTTGCCGCGGAACCAGTCGACGAGCTTCTGCTGCCACGCCGAGAATCGCTGCCAGTAGCCGATCGGATCGTCTAGGTCGGGCACGCTGGCGCCGAAGATGAAGTCCTGGTAGTCGAGGAACCCCATCTCGGCTTCCTGGGCTTGGGCCGGAGTGGGGAAGACAGCGTTCGTCCAACGGATCTCCCCGTCCTTCATTCGCCGCAGGAAGATGTCGTTCAACGCTTTCTTCGCGTCCGCTTCGAACGCCAGCTTGGTTGCCGGAACGCTCGACAGCGCCTTGGTGTTCGACTCCGCCTTGATGCTCACGAAGACGTCGTACGTCTCCTGGATCGTCCGGGCGGCCGGCGGCACGAACGCCAGCTGCTCGTCCGACGCGAGGTGGAAGTAGAGCTCCGTCAGGTTCGGCAACCCAACGCGCGTGGTCGGGTACGCGCCTGCCTTGAGCGCCTCGACGTACACAGCCTCGATGAGCGGCTCTGCGAGCACCGAGCCGTCGATGACGACCTTGTCCTCCGGCCGGACGGAAACAGAGTGATGGAGCAGAACCTGGGCCAGCTTCTCTACGCGCGGGTCGTGCATGCCTCTCCTCTCGGGTTCTTCTTGTTTGTCGCTGCCACACCGCCTCCGCCGCACAACATGGCGGACACCGCTGCCTAGTCTTTCGATCGCTCCCCTATGGGGATCTGACGACTCCGGTTGTTCATTGGTCGCTAAGTAGATCCATATAATAGACATATGGCCGCCTTATCGTCAAGAGGTAGCGGGCTCGTATGTTGGTTTGTCGAGAGGCACACGCTACAATTCCGCCATGAAAGGTCGCGCCTTAGGAGGGAACCATGGCGCTCCACGCGAAGCTCAGGATCGTGCTGATGGCGGACGATGTCGTGGTTGCGGAGTCTGAAGACTCCGACATCTGGCTGGCCGCCCTCGGGGCGATTCGCGGGGTCAATGCCGACACCCCGCTGTCCCTACGCAAGAGCGATCTCGACGAGTGGGTCCCCGAGGAGGACCGCGCTCTGATCCGCGCGTTCGCAAAGGACCTTGGCGTCCCGGTCCAGGACGTCCTCACGGCGTGTCACCCGCGCGCGATCCCCCCGTACATCTTCCCGAGCAAGGTTCACTGGGAGCTCTTCAAGCGCGGCACCGCCGAGCGCGGCCGAAGCGCGGTCAGCAACATCGTCCTCGCGCTGACGCTCGTCCTGTTGTGGGGCGAGAAGATCCACCTACAGCCCGTCAGCCTCTACGACGCGAACGCGATCCTGCAGACGATCTCCGTGCGCGACGAGCACCCCGCTCGCGCCGTGAAGAACTGCCCGTGGCTCGTCCTCGATCCGAAGACGCAGCGCGTCCACCTGAACGCGAACCAGATCACGAGGGCGATCGCCGTCGCTCGCGCCTTCTGCCTCAAGCAGGCACCGCAGTGGGATGCTGCGAAGGCCTCCGCCGAGCCGCGGTAGGCCCCCTGGCTAGATCTCGGACAGCTCCCGGCTACGGCTTCGTCGCAGCCAGCGCCTTCTTGACGTGAGGGATGAGCCCGCCGTCGTTCAGGATGGCGAGGACTTCCTTGGGCAGAGGCGGGAAGCGGTACTCCTTCCCTTTGTGCGTGACGACGCCCTTGTCGAAGTCGATCTTGACGGTGTCGTCCTTCGCGATCATCGACGTCCCGGAGGCAAGCTCGACGACCGGCAGGCCCTCGTTGATGGCGTTCCGGAAGAAGATCCGCGAGAACGAGACGGCGATGACGGCGGCGACGCCCGACGCCTTCACGCATGTGGCTGCCTGCTCGCGAGACGAGCCGCAACCGAAGTTGGCACCGGCGACGATGATGTCGCCCGGCTTCACGCCCTTGGCAAACGTCGGATCGAGGTCCTCGAGCGCGTGCTCGGCCATCTCGGCCGCGGTCATCGGCTTGTAGGTGTACTTGCCGGCGAAGATGACGTCGGTGTTGACGTCGTCCGCATACTTCCAGACCTTGCCCTCGATCATGCGCCACCTCCACGTACGGCTTTCCTCGGATCGGTGATCACGCCGGTCACGGCGGACGCGGCGACCGTCGCCGGCGAGGCGAGGTACGTCGCCGCCTCGTTCGACCCCATACGCCCCTGGAAGTTCCGGTTCGCCGTCGAGATGCAGACCTCGCCCGCGGCGAGCACGCCCTGATGTGCGCCGAGGCACGGGCCGCAGCCGGGGTTGAGGACCATGGCGCCCGCCCGCACGAAGATCTCGACCAACCCCTCTCGCATCGCGTCGAGCAGGATCTCGCGCGACGCAGGAAGGACGATCATCCGGACGCCCTTTGCCAGCTTCCTGCCCTCCAGGTAGCGGGCCGCCAGGTGCAGGTCCTCGAGCCGGCCGTTGGTGCACGTCCCAAGGAGCGCCTGGTCGATCTTCGTCCCCTCGACCTCCTCAACGGGGCTGACGTTGTCGACGGTGTGCGACTTGGCGACGTGAGGGCCGAGCTTCGCCGCGTCGTAGGTCAGCACCTTCTCGTACTCGGCGTCGGGGTCAGGGTAGATGGGCGTGTACTCCGCCTGGGCGCGCGGCTCGAGGAACGCGAACGTCTTCTTGTCGGGCGCGCAGTAGCCGTTCTTCGCGCCCATCTCGATCGCCATGTTCGAGAGGACGAGGCGCGACGCAACGCTCATCGCCTCGATCGCCTCACCCGCGTACTCGACGGACTTGTAGAGCGCTCCGTCGGCGCCGATGTCGCCGATGATCTTGAGAACGAGGTCCTTCGACGTCACCGGCTCCTTCAGCTTCCCGCGCACGTCGATCTTGAGCGACGCCGGGGTCTTGAGCCAGATGCGCGACGTGGCGTAGAGGGCCGCCATCTCCGAGCGACCGACGCCCGCGGAGAAGGCGCCGAGTGCCCCGTAGGCGGTGGTGTGGGAGTCCGAGCCGACGATGAGGCGGCCGGGGAGCGCGTACCCCATCTCGGGGAGTACCTGGTGGCAGACGCCGACGCCGACGTCGTAGAACGCCTTGATCCCCTGTTTGGCGACGAACTCGCGGATCTCCTTGTGCCCCTTCGCGTACTCCTCGGTGGAGGCGGGCACGGTGTGGTCGAGGACGACGACGAACCGCTCCGGGTTCTTGACGCGCTCGACGCCGATCTTGGCGAACGTCTTCGCAATCGCCGCGGTGTTGTCGTGCGACATGCAGACGTCGGGCTCGACGTCGACAATCTGCCCGACTTCGACTCGCGGCAGTCCCGCCTTCTTCGCCAGCACCTTCTGGGCGAACGTCTGTCCCATGCGCCTTATCCCTCCAACGGATCGAAGTTCATGAAGTCCGCCAAATGCAGGATGATCGCCTCGGCCGTCCGCTTCCCGTGGTCGCCCTCTTTCGAGTGGGCACCGATGATGTGAAGCACCTCGGCGGGCAGTCCCTGCGCGTCGGCGAGGGCAAGCCCGGAAAACGGGTGCCGCACGAGGGCACCGTCCCTCGACTTGCCGAACTTGCCGTCCTTCTCCTGAATCTCGAGCAGCTTGCCCACGTCGTGGAGCAACGCGCCGGCGATCAGGATGTCGCGGTCGAGCTTGAGCTCACCCTTGTAGATCTCATCAAACGTCTCAGAGACTGCGACGCAGATCTTGGTCACACTGCGCACGTGGTCGGCGAAGCTGATCTTCACCGGCTTCAGGAGCGTGAACGGAATCCGCGCGATGTCGGCGGGCCTCCAACCGCCACGGGCGAGGCCCGCCTCCCACGTCGCGAGCACCTTGTCGCGCAGACCCTGATCGCGGATCTCGTCAACCTCCGGCAGGATCTTCCGGATCTCATCTCTCACTGCCATCCGTCCACCTTTCGCACTACGTCGATCACGGTCCCGTCCCGCCATTCGATCGCGGCGATGACCTCGTCCCCAAAGACGGGGCGGCGCACCGGCTGGATGTACCGGTCCGCGTCCCGCTTGATGTCCGCGAGCTCCCGCACGGGGAGCCCTGCAGCCTGGAAGCGCTCGCGAAGGTCTCCGCGGCGCGGGTTCACGGCAAGCCCTCGCTCCGTGACGATCACGTCGATGACCTCCCCCGGCGTCGTCACGGTGGTCACCCGGTCGACAACCGGAGGGATTCGCCCGCGCAAGGCGGGAAGCGTGATCATCGTCATCGCCGCGCCGGCGGCCACATCCTGATGGCCGCCGATCCCGTGCAAGAGCTGCCCGTCGGAGTGCGTGTTCACGTTGACGTTGAAGTCGAGGTCGACTTCGGTCGCACCGAGGAAGGCGGCGTCCAGCTTGTAGGTCGAGCAGCCGCGCGAGTCGTAGTTCGCGTACATCCCCGGGTCCATCATCACGTGCGCCGGGTCCTCGCGGAGCGAGGCGATCGCGTCGAGGTCAAACGCCTGCCCGTCGAGGATGGCGCGGATCTGGCCGCGCCGCAGCATGTCGACAAGGATCTTCGTCCCGCCGCCCATCCCGAAGGAGCCGACGATCTTCGCCTTCTCCATCTCGTCGCCGAGGAACTTGGTCGCCGCGAGCGAGAGGCCTCCGGCCCCGCCCTGGAAGCTGAACCCGTCCTTGAAGTACCCCGACGCCTTGACCGCCTCCACCGTAAGCCGCGCGATCAGGAGGTTCGTCGGCGAATTCGTGAGCTGCAGCGTCCCCGAGGTGATCGACGCCGGGTCGCCGATCTCGTCGACGACGACCACGTAGTCGGTCCACCCTTGCTGGATCTCCATCGGGAAGACGGGGTAGGGCGCGAGGTCGTTGGTCACGACGACCGTCTGTCGCGCGTACTGGGCGTCGACGGCCTGGAACGTGATGGGGCCGCAGGGGGTCTTGCCGGGGATGCCGGTCGCGTTTCCGTACGAATCTGCCTGCGGCGCGGCGATGAACGCGACGTCGATCTCCATCGTCCCTGCTTCGATCGCCCGCCAGCGCCCCCCGTGCGAGCGGAGGACCGCCGGCTCGCGCAGCTTTCCGCCCTTGCTGATGAACGCGCCGACGGGACCGTTCATCGATCCCTCGATCCTCGACACGACGCCGGACTCGATGTGCCCGACAATGGGCTCGTGGACCCCGAACAAGGCCGTCGGGCAGATCCGCAGGTCCTTCAGCCCCATGCGGGCGCACGCGTCGAGGACGAGGTTGATGACGCGGTCGCCTTCGCGGAACGAATGATGGAACGAGATCGTCATCCCATTCGAGAGTCCGCACGCCTCGATCGCCGCTTCGATCGACGGGAGCACCTTGTCCTCGCGCTGCGCGGCCACCTTCTGCGGCCGGGGCGCCTTCGTCCCTGTCGCGGTCTTCGCGAAGGCGCCGCCGAACGGAACCACCGTGCGGCTCCCAATCCGGTCGGGGATCTCACGTCCTAGGGCGTTTTGGATCATGCCGTGCCTCCCTTGACGAGCGTCTCGGCGTACTTGATCAGCCGCCGCGCCCGCTCGAGGACGGGCTGATCGACCATCCGCCCGCCGACGGCGACCGCGCCAAGCCCCCGCGACTCGGCTTCGCGCGCCGCGTCCACGATCGTCCGCGCCTGCGCAAGCTCGTCCTCGCTCGGAGAGAACGCGCGATGCAGGATCGGAATCTGCCGCGGGTTGATGGCCCCTTTCCCGTCGAACCCAAGGTCGCGGGCCCGCGCGCACTCCTCGGCCAGACCGGCGTCGTTCGCGAGGTCGGCGTACACGGTGTCCGAAGCCTGCACGCCGGCCGCCTTGGCGGCCGCCACGACGCGCGATCGAGCAAAGAGGAGCGCTTCGCCAGTCCTACGCGCCCCCACGTCGCGGGTGTAGTCCTCGGCACCGAACGCCACCACGGCAACGCGCTCGTCGGCCTCCGCCACGTCCTCACAGCGGAGAACGCCGCGCGCCGTCTCGATGATCGGCATGATGTGCGTCGAGCCGACGTCGATGCCGAGGCGCCGCTCGATCTCCCCGAGCTCTTTCGCGAGGTCGCGGACGCCCTCGCCGCTCTCGGCCTTCGGCAGGCACACCCCGTGCGGCCTCCCTTCGAGCACCTCGGCCAAGTCCTCTCTCCCCCCGGCGTCGAGCGGGTTGATCCGAACCCACACTTCGTCAGGGAATGGGACGGCGGCGAGGAGACGCCGCACGAGCACGCGCGCCGCGGCCTTGTCTCCCAGCGGAACGGAGTCCTCGAGATCGAGGAGAACGCAGTCGGCGCCGTGGATGTCGATCCCGACGAGAAGCCGCGGGTTGTTTCCCGGTGCGTAGAGCCGACTCCGGCGCGGCCGGTCGGCGGCCGACGTCGCCCGCTCGACCCGCTCAGTGCGGATCAGCTTCGCCTCGGGGAGCACCATCCGGACAGCCGCCTCGACCCGCGCAGCGAGGACGTAGTCGAGGGCTCCCTGATCCTGAACCTCGATCGCGACGCCCGGCGTCCCGAGGGCCTCGAGAACGGCCTCGGCAACCGTGCGGATTCCGGTCTCCAAGAGGTTCCGGTTCTTCGTGGCGACGGTCACGGACGCTCGCTCCGCCTGTCGGGCAACGACGAGGCAGTCCCCTTTCGCTTCCGCCCCGACTCGGGCTTCCATCGTCCCTCCTTGCCTCACGTGCCTACTTCATGAGAAGCGCCAGGACCGCCTTCTGCGCGTGCATCCGGTTCTCAGCCTGATCGAAGATCGCGCTTCCGGGGCTCCGCGAGGCCTCGTAGGTGATCTCCTCGTCGTAGTGCGCGGGCAGGCAGTGCATGACGATCGCGTCCTTCTTGGCGGCTCCCAGAAGCCTCTTGTCGATCGTGAACCCGTCGAACGCGTTCTGCTTCGACTTCGCCTCCGACTCCTGTCCCATGCTTACCCAGACGTCCGTGTAGAGCACGTCGGCGCCGCTCGCCGCGGCGAGCGGATCGTGGAGGATCTCCACCGACGCCCCCAAGGCGCGCGCCGCCGCCACGATCGTCGCGTCCGGCTCGTACCCTTTCGGACAGGCAATGCGGAACGCCATGCCGACCTTGGCGCATCCCTCCATGAGGGAGTGAGCGACGTTGTTGCCGTCCCCGACGAACGTCAACGTCAGTCCCTCGAACCCGCGCTTCTTCTCCCACACAGTCAAGAGGTCGGCCAATCCCTGGCACGGATGGTGGAGATCGCACAGGCCGTTGATGACCGGCACCGTCGAGTGCTTGGCCAACTCGAGGATGGACTCGTGCTTGAAGACGCGCGCCATGATCCCGTTCACAAACCGCGACAGGTTGAGGGCGATGTCCTCCGTCGTCTCACGCTCGCCGAGCTTGATGTCACTCGGACCGAGGTAGATCGCGTGCCCGCCGAGCTGCTCCATGCCAGCCTCGAACGACACGCGGGTCCGCAGGGACGGCTTTTGGAACACCATTGCCAAGGTCTTCCCTGCAAGCATGGTGTGGCGAATCCCCGCACGGTGTTCAAGCTTGAGGTTCCGGGCGGTCTCGAGGATCTCGAAGACCTCTTCCGAGCTGAGACTTGCGAGCGAAATCAAGTGACGGGCGTTCATCGTCGGCCGACCCTCCTGCACGTCCTGACATGGCTTCCGGGACGTCCCCGGACGGTGGGATGATAGCCGACACCGCAGGAGCCACCAACCCGCTCCGCGTAGGGAGGGCGGCCTACTGTCGCGTCCCGTGAATGGCTGCGCAGAAGAGCCTGAAGCGGCTCCGCCGTTGGGCTGAGCCTGTCGACATCATCGTCCGCTCAGCGACTTTGCGGACGCGACACTAGGATGAGAAGCCGGAGACGCGGATCGAATGGATCCCGCACCGATTGGCGCCGAAGACGTCGGTCAACGTGCGATCGCCGATCATGACCGCCTCGGCGGCCGAGACCCCAAGCCTGCCCAGGAGTGCGGCGTAGCCTTTTCGCGAGGGCTTGTGGGCCATCCGCACGAGGGGTACGTCCGGTCCGAGCTCCGCGACGAGCGACTCCACGCTCCGCCAGCGGCGGTTCGTCAACACACCGACGCGGAAGCCGCGGGCACGAAGGTCGACGAGGAGCTTGCTCACTTCGGGGTGCAGTTTGCTGGTCCTTCGCTCGCCGAGGGTATTGTCGAGGTCAAAGATCACGGCCCGCTTCCCGCTCGCCCAGAGACGGGGGTAATCGACGTCGAAGATCGAGTGCGCAACCTCACGCGCTCTGAGCGGGCCCATCTTCGCCTCCGCGCAGCACGGCGCCGATCTGGGCGTGTGCCTTCAGACGATCCATGACCTCGAGGAACTCCTCTTCCATGCCCTCCGCGACGTAGACCTTGTACATCGCAGAGCCGTCCTGGAGCTTGAACTCCCGCCGGACCGTCGCCAGGCCGTCGTGCGCGCTCAGGATGGCGTCGACGAAGTGGATCTCATCCTCGGTGGTTGCGATCCAGTAGGGCACGGCGCCGCAGAACCGTCTACCGACCACTCGACCCTCCCGAGCGGACGCGAACGGCGTCGACAACCTTTCGCAGGGCGATCTCCGGGTCGACCCCGCTCCTCCACGCCCGCGCCACCGCAGCGAGAAGCTCGAGCCCCGATCGCTCTTCGTCGTCGGCGGCGTCGAGGAGGCTCTCGATAGGTACGCGACCGGGAAACGAGGAGACGAGCTTGCGCGCCGCGAGAAGAGGCGGCAGTTCGACATCGCGCCGCCCCGGCTCCGCGGCCTTCTCGGACGCCTTGATCTGGTCCCATCGCGTCCGGATCGAAGGGAGATCGGACGGCGCGTTTCCGAACACGTGGGGATGCCGGCGCTCGAGCTTCTCCGCCAGCGTCTCCATCACGTCGTCCAGGGTGAACTCCCCCGCCTCTTCGGCGATCCGGCTGTGGAGGAGCACCTGGAGAAGGAGGTCGCCGAGTTCGCCCTTGAGTTCCTCCGGGTCCCCGCCGTCAATGGCGGCAACGACCTCGTGGGCCTCCTCGACGACATACGGACGGAGCGTCCGATGATCCTGGGCGCGATCCCAAGGACAGCCGCCCTCGGGATCGCGCAACTGAGCAATCAGGTCGACGAGGCGGGTGAGCCGTTGGCCCATCCTACGGCGTGCTCCCCGCTGTGCCGCCCGCGTCGACGATCAGGGCACCGACCTCGTCCGCGCGGTACGTGGCGTCGACGGCCCGGACCTTCTCAAGACGGGCCAGCGCGTCGGACGTGTTCCCGCGGGCAAGCTGGATCTTGGCCGACTCGACGAGCGCGTCGAGCCCGACCGACGTGAGCGGCTTGCCCTGCCCCACGCTCGTCTGCACCGTCGTCACGATCCCGTCGTACAGCTTCACCTTCGCCGCGTCGCGGTCGACGCGCGCAAGCCCGCGCTTGAGGTAGTCGATGGCCGAGTCATACTCGGTTCGCCAGCGATAGGCCTCGGCGATCCCGAGGTAGGCGTCCTCCATCGTGGGCTTGAGCTCGATCAGCGTTGCGTACTCGCGCACCGCCGCGCTCCACTTGTACTGCTCGGCGTAGATCTTGGCCAGCCGGGACACGGTGTCCGCGTCGGTGGGATCGAGAGAGACGATCTTCGCCGCCAGCCGCTCGCGCTGTTGCGTGTCGAACGAGCGCGAGAGCGCCGTCCGCAATTGCGTGAGAGCGTCCGCCGTTTGGCCCTTGGCGAGGTAGACGTTTCCCATCCCTTCGTAGGCGTCAGCGCGGTACGGAGAGCGCACGATGACCGAGTGGTACTCGCGCTCCGCGTCGGCGAGCTTGCCCATCGCTAGGTGGGCGTTGCCGAGCTTGATGTCGAGGTCGAGTCCGCCGCCGCTCTTGAGCCCTTCTTCGTAGCGGGCGACCGTGGTGGCGTAGTAGTCCACGGCCTGCTGCTTGAAGATCGTGAGGGCCTTCTCCTCCGCCTCGCTGCGAGACGCCCTGTTGGCCAGCGTGTCGCGCTCGCGGACGGCCCGCGTGAGCCGCGCATAGGCGACGTCGCCCTCGGCGATCGTTAGCTTCGCGTTCCCTGGGTCGACCTGCCGAATCGCCGCGATCAACTCGCCGGCCTGATCGACCTGATCCATCGCCAGGTCGACGCCGACAAGCTTGAGCATCACGCCCGCGTCGTTCGGCCGGACACGCAGCGCCCCTTCGTAGCGCGTCTTGGCGTGGCTGTAGTTCGCCTGCTTGGCCGCGAGGTCCCCCGACGCCACGTACGCGGTGACGTTCGCCGGGTCCTTGGCCAGGACTTCGGCATAGCGCATCTCCGCCTCAACGAAGTTGTCGCGGTCCGCGTACAGCTTGCCGAGGAGGAACGTGGCGGTGACGCTGTCCGGACTGAGCTCGAGGATGTGGTTCAGGAAGTTCTCGTCCGCCTCGACGTCCTCCAGCGCGGCCAGGTACGCCGCGAGCGCCTTGTCTTGGTACTCCTTCTGGAGTCCCTTCAGCTCGCCGATCCTCTGTGTCTGCTCGGTCGTTGGGGCGGCGATCTTGCCGAGCGTCGTCAGCTCCGTCTGAAGGATCGACGCCTTCGACTCGTAGATCTGCCCGATGTAGTAGGGAACGTACTCGTCGCTCGACGTTCCCTCCTTCTGCAGCCGCTCGAACTCGGCAAGACCGAGGTCGACGTTCTCCTCCTGGAGGAGGAACGCGCGCACGACGTCGAGCTTGACGTCGACGCTCTTCGTCTTGTAGAGCTCGCCGTACCACGTGTCGACCCGTGTCGTCGTCTCGTCCTTGACGTAGTCCTTCACGACCTGCTCGCGCACCTCGGCGAGCGTCGGCGTCCGGGCCTCCTTGCGGTCGGTGATTCGGATGATGTGATAGCCGTACGCTGTCTTCACGGGCTGGCTGAGCTCGCCTTTCTTCAGGGAGAACGCGGCCTCTTCGAATTCCTTTACCATCTGCCCTCGCCCGAACCAGCCAAGGTCCCCGCCCTTGTCTCGAGTGCCCGCGTCCAGCGAGTACTCCTTGGCCAGCGCCGCGAAGTCCCCTCCGGCCTCGAGTTTGGCCCGCACGGAGTTCGCCGTCTCGAGGGTATCGACGAGGATGTGCGACGCCTGGACCTGCTCGGCCTGGTCGTACCGCGCAAGGTTCTTCTCGAAGTACGTGCCGATCTCGGCTTCGCTCGGCTCAATCGTCCCCGCAACCTGCTTGCCGACGGCGTCGACGACGTATTGCGACTCGATGCTCGTTCGCAGCCGGTTCTTGAACGACTCGAGCGTCTCCCCGCTCTGGCTCAGGTACGTGACAAGCTGCTCCTCCGTGATCTTGTACGATGCAAGGAGTTGGGCGTACTGTTCGGCGAGCGACGCGTCGATGGTCTCCTTCGAAACGCGGATCCCTCGCGACTTTGCCTCTTGGGCGTAGATGGTCTGGCGGATCAGGTCGGACATCGCGCCGGCTTGGAGCCGCAGCTGGAGCATCGCGCCCGACGCCCCGGAAAAGATCCCGGAGGCGTCCTGCCCCGACTGTGTGTACAGGTTCTGGTACTGAGTGACGAGCTGCGTCACGCGCTCCTGGAACGTCGTCAGGCCGATCTTCTCTCCCCCGACGCTCGCCGCGTAGGTCGGCGCTTCCCCGCTTGCGCCCTGCGTCGACGATCCGCCGAACAACCCGGATTGGTTGGCGCTGAACAGCCCGACGCCGCCCACAAGGAAGGCGATAACCACGGCCCAGATAATCGCGCGCTGATGTCGCTTGAAGAACGTTGACATTGCAGTACGTCACTCCCTTGGTGAGGATTGCAGACTCGCGTGAATAGTACAGACCTCGATCCCGCCCAACAAGGACTCCGCGAACTCCCGAATCAGGCGACGTCGCCGGCCCGCAGGACTCCGACGCGCGGGTCGTGCCGCGGCCGGATGTCCAGATGGATGACCGTCTTTTCGTCCTCACCGTCTGCGATTCGAACGGTGGAAAAGCTCGGCGTGCAGTAAAGGTCGAGGCCGCTCGGGGCGACGTACCCTCGCGCGATCGCGATGGCCTTCACCGCCTGGTTCACGGCCCGCGGTCCGATGACGTGGATCTCCGCCGATCCGCACTCGCGAACCCCGTTGGCGATCGCTCCCGCGGTCGCACCGGGATTCGAACTCGTCGACACCCTCAGGACGCTCATCCACGCCCTCCGCTCTACTTGGCACTCTCGCTGAACTGCGTCTGCCGGATCACGTTGACCTTGATCTCACCGGGGTAGCTCAGCTCCTGCTCGATGGCCCGGGCGATGTCGTAGGCGATCTTCGCCGCCGCGTCGTCGCTCGCGCGGTCCGGCTGCACCATGACCCGCACCTCGCGGCCGGCTTGAATGGCATACGCTTCCTGCACCGCGGGGAACGACCGGCACAGCTCCTCAAGATCGTGCAGCCGCTGGACGTAGCGCTCGTACGTTTCCTGTCGCGCGCCGGGGCGCGCCGCCGACAACGTGTCGGCGGCCTGGATCAGGATGTCGAGGATTCCGCTCGGCTCAACATCCTCGTGGTGCGCCGCGATCGCTTGCACCACGTCCTTGGCCTCGCCGTAGCGACGGGCAAGGTCGGCGCTGATGACCGCGTGGGGGCCGTCCACCTCGTGGTCGACGGCTTTGCCGATGTCGTGGAGCAGGCCGGCGCGCTTCGCCTTCTTGGAATTCACCCCAAGCTCCTCGGCGAGGATCTTCGCGATCACGCTCACTTCGATCGAGTGCACGAGCTGGTTCTGCCCGTAGCTCGTCCGGTAGTGCAGTCGCCCGAGGAGCGCCGCAAGCTCCGGGTGGAGGTCGATCCCCAGGTCGAAGGCAGCCTTGCGTCCTTCCTCCTTGACCCGTTCGGCGAGTCGTGCCTTGGCACGCTGAACCTTCTCCTCGATCTGCGCCGGGTGGATGCGCCCGTCCTCGATGAGCCGCGCGAGGGCCATGCGCGCAACCTCACGACGCAGGGGGTGGAAGCACGAGAGGACGACCATCTCGGGCGTGTCGTCGACGAGAAGCTCGACGCCGGTGAGCGCCTCGAACGTCTTGATGTTGCGGCCTTCCCTCCCGATGATCCGGCCTTTGAATTCCTCCGACGGGAGGGGTACCGAGCTGACGGTGCTCTCTTCGACGTACTCGGAGGCGTAGCGCTGAACGGCGGTCGCGACGATGTGGGCCGCCCGCTCCTCGGCCTCCTCTCTGGCGCGCCGCTCGATGTCCTCGACCTTCCGGGAGAAGTACCGCTGGGAGTCGTTCTCGACGACCTTGAGGAGGTGCTCCCGGGCCTGATCCTGGGTCCATCCGGCGACCTGCTCCAGCTGGTGCTTTCCCTGCTCGAGGAGCTTCGACCCTTCGTCCTTCAGCTTGACGAGTTCCTCCTCGTCGGCGCGGAGCGAGTCCTCGATCTTCTCGAGGTACGTTGCGCGCGTCCCGAGTCGCTCCTCGCGCTTGGCGACCCGCTCCTCGGCGCGGGCAACGTCCTCCTCCCGACGCTTCGCGCGCTCCTCCGCCTCGTCGCGCAGCTCTTGAGCCTGCTGGCGCGCTTCAAGCAGCAGCTCCTTCTTGGCCTGCTCCGCCTCGTCCTGAGCGGCTCGGAGAATCTCGCCCTCACGGCGGCGGCGGGGGACACTGCCGATCAACAGGCCGATCCCAATGGCCGCGATCAGACTCAGTGCCAACCCAAGGTAGTTCAGGACCGGGCTCAAGCTCTGTTCCTTCCTTTCCGTGAGGCCGCCGAGACGATTATACCCTGTTCCCGCCCCCGACACGGCACACGGCAGGCGGGAACCGACGGACGCGAGGGAGGGGATGCAGGGCGACCTCTCGGGGCGGAGGAGAGCGAGCGGGAGCCCCGCATCACGCGGCGGCGGCCTCGGACGGGCTCGTGACCTCGATGTCCAGCCCGAGGAGCTTGGCGGTCAGCCGGACGTTCTGCCCACCCTTGCCGATCGCAAGCGACAGCTCGTCGTCCGGCACGAGGACTTTCGCCTTCCGGTTCTCCTTGTCGAGCTCGACGGAGAGGACGGACGCCGGCTCGAGGCCGTTCTTGAGCAGCTGAACCGGGTCCTCGCTCCACCGGACGAGGTCGATCTTCTCGCCCGACAACTCGCGCGTCACAACGCGCACCCTGGCGCCGCCGGCGCCGACGCACGTTCCGACGGGGTCAACGTTTCGGTCGAGCGACTCGACAGCCACTTTGGACCGTCGGCCCGGCTCGCGAGCGATCGCCCGGATGACGAGGACCCCCTCGTCGATCTCCGGCACCTCGAGTCGCATCAGCTCCGCGACGAACTCCTTACGCGTTCGCGAGAGGAGGATGCGGGGATCGCCCTGGGTCTGCTCCACGCTGACAAGGTAGCAGCGAAGGCGCTGGCCCGCGTGGTACCGCTCGCCCGGAATCCGCTCAGGTTCGGGAAGAATCGCTTCGGCCTCGCCCAGGTTGACCCACACGCTCTTCCCTTCGAATCGGTGGATCGAGCCGCTGATGATCTCCCCGACCCGAGTTGCATAGAGGTTGTAGACGATCTCGCGCCGGCGCTGGACGATCTCCTGTCGGATCGTCTCCTCGGCCTTCTTGGTGGCGATTCGACCGAACGTCGCGAGGTCGATGTGCTCGCCGCCGATGAGGATGTCGCCGGAGCGCTGGTCGATCTCGACCTCGACCTCCTCTTCCAGGCCGTGCTCCTCCTGGTAGGCAGCCGCGAGGCCCTTGCGAATGGCCGCATAGAGATCCTCTCGCGGGATCCCTTTCTCCTTGGCCATCTCTTCCAGCGCTTCTATGAACTCGATGTTCATCGTTCGCCCATCCTGTCGTGCCGACTCAAGCCGCGACGCATCTCCACCGCGGTGGACTTCCCGCCGCCGGCCTCTTACTCTCTTCCCTAACAAACAACGCGGTCGCACAAGTGGCGACCTGCCGTCCGTCCTTGGTGGACGCGCCAAGCATTATACGGGAGTCCACGTGAGCGAACAAACGAGTCCCCAACCCAATGGAAGACATCATCCGAATCGTCGAACCTGAAGAAGAGGGCGGTCGCCTCGACCTCGCCCTCGTCGCCCTCGGGGGAGGTCTCGCTCGAAGCGAGATCCAGCGACAGATTCGCGCCGGCCGCGTTCGGATCGATTCCGCCGCCGTCGTCCAGCCGTCCCGGCGGCTGCGTGCCGGAGAGCGGATCGTCTGGCAGGTCGCCCCGCAAGAGGTCCTGGTCCCGCGGGAGCTCGCAATTCCGCTCCTGTACGAGGACGATGCGCTTCTCGTTGTCAACAAGCCGACGGGCCTCGTCGTACACCCGGGCGCCGGCACGACGGAGACCACGCTCGTCGAGGCCCTCCTCGTCGGCCGCAGTCTCCCGGCGTCGGACGACCGCGTCCGGCCGGGCATCGTCCATCGGCTCGACAAGGAGACGAGCGGCGTTCTCGTCGTCGCCAAGACGGCCGCGGCCCTCGCATCGCTTCAGGGGCAGTTCGCGGCGCGGACCGTCGAGAAGCTGTACCTAGCACTGGTCGATGGCGTCATCGCCGAGGACGAGGGGAGGATCGAAGCGCCGATCGGCCGAGACCCCGCTGTGCCGCGCCGCATGAGCATCCAGGCAGGAGGGCGCCCGGCGCAGACACTCTTTCGGGTTCTGCGTCGCGAGGACGGCCGATCGTTCCTCCTCGCAAAGCCGCTGACGGGAAGGACGCACCAGGTTCGCGTGCATTTCCGCTACATCGGCTTCCCGGTCGTGGGGGATGAGATCTACGGTGGGCCCTCGGCGCCACGGCTGGGGTTGCACGCGTGGAGGCTGACGATCCACCATCCTTCGTCGGGAGAGCCGATGACCTTCGAAGCCCCGGCTCCTCCTGACTTTCCGGCCTACGACTACACGGCGCTGCGGGAGAGCGACCTCGCGGCGACGTAGTAGTCGATCCCGGCCGCGTAGGTCAGCGCCGTCGCCGCGTAGAAGAGCTCGAGTCCCCCGGGCCATCCGACCATCACGAACGCGATCGCAACGAAGGCGGACGCCGACGCGGCCTTCCCGAGGCCCCTCGCTGCTTGCACTAGGTTCCCTCGCAGGCGGAGCACCAGGGCGCCGATTCCGATCCCGACTTGAGGAATGAGGAACAGGACCACGGCCAGCGTCGGCAGACGTCCGACTGCGTACAGCGTGAACAGAACAGAGACGTACAGCGCCTTGTCCACGAGCGGGTCCAGGACTTTGCCGAGCCGGGTCACCTCGTGAAGCTTCCGTGCCACGAGTCCGTCGACCAGGTCCGTCGCGCAAGCGGCGAGGAAGACCCACCACGCCGGCCAGCGCAGTCCCGATGCGAGAAGGTAGACGACGGGGGCGATCGCGAGGCCGCGCGTCAGCGTGATGGCGTTGGCGAGAGACATGGTCGCGTTGAATCATAGATCGCTCTTCCCCGCTTCACAACTACCCTTGAAGCTCTTTCATCGCGCTCGGTATAATCCCGGCCTTCAGGGTCCGCTGAGGATCCGGCAACGGGAGGCCTAGTCATGAAACGACGCGTGATCATCATGGGAGCCGCAGGGCGCGACTTCCACAACTTCAACGTGTACTTCCGAGACAACGTGGACTACGAGGTTGTGGCGTTCACCGCAACACAGATCCCGGACATCGAGGGGCGGACGTACCCGAAGGAACTCGCGGGACGACTCTACCCCGCGGGCATCCCGATCCACGCCGAGGACGAACTCGTGAAGCTCATCGCCGAGCACAAGGTCGACATCGTTGTCTTCAGCTACAGCGACGTGTCGAACCAGTACGTCATGGAGCGCTCCGCCCTCGTCAACGCCGCCGGTGCGGACTTCATGCTCCTCGGACCCACGTCGACGATGGTCCTCCCCAAGAAGCCGCTGATCTCGATCACCGCCGTGCGCACGGGCTCGGGCAAGAGCCAGACCACCCGCCGCGTCTGCGACATTCTCAAGGCCAAGGGGAAGAAGCTCGCGGTCATCCGCCACCCGATGCCGTACGGCGATCTCGTGAAGCAGGAGGTCCAGCGGTTCGAGACCTACGCCGACCTCGACAAGCACGAGTGCACGATCGAGGAGCGCGAGGAGTACGAGCCTCACATCGAGAATGGGACTGTCGTCTACGCAGGCGTTGACTACGAGAAGATCCTGCGCGCCGCCGAGAAGGAGGCCGACGTCGTCATCTGGGACGGCGGCAACAACGACTTCTCCTTCTACAAGCCCGACCTGTCGATCGTCGTCGTCGACCCGCATCGTGCCGGCCACGAGCTCCTCTACTACCCGAGCGCCGTCAACGTCCGGATGGCCGACGTCATCGTCATCAACAAGGTCGACACCGCCGCCCTGGATGACATTCAGTTCCTGCGCGACAACGTCATGCAGTTGAATCCGCACGCCATTGTGATTGAGGCCGCGTCGCCGATTCAGGTGGACAACCCGGCGGTCATCCGCGACAAGCGCGTGCTCGTCATCGAAGACGGTCCGACGCTCACCCACGGAGGCATGGAGTACGGCGCCGGGGTCCTCGCGGCGCGCCGCTTCGGCGCCGCGGAGATCATCGACCCGCGCCCCTACACCGTCGACTCGATCTCCGCAACGTACCGCAAGTACCCAAAGATCGGGCACCTGCTTCCGGCGATGGGGTATGGCGAGAAGCAGATCCGCGACCTGCAGAAGACCGTCGACAAGGTCGACTGCGACGCCGTCGTCATCGGCACGCCGATCGACCTCGGGCGGCTCCTGAAGTTCAAGGTTCCCGCAACGCGGGTGCGGTACGAGCTACAGGAGATCGGACTTCCGAACCTGGAGAAGACCATCGCGGCGAAGTTCCCGAAGTTCTAGGAGCGACCCCGACGGATTGACGATCGCGAAGAGGCCCGCCGCGCGCCGTGCGCGGCGGGCCTCTTCGTTCCTACGCGTTGGGGGCCCGCCAGGCAAGCAGAAGGCCGAAGGCGATTCCGAAGGCCGCGCCGACGCCGACTGCAAACAGGACGTCGCCGAAGCCGAGTCCTACCACGGCTCCTACCACGACGCCGAGCGGCACGAGCACGGCCAGATGCCGCCACCGACCCAGTCGATTACGCAAGATCGTCCTCCCCAATCACGGTCAGGAAGGCGCGAACGACACGCGGGTCGAATTGCGTTCCCGCGTTCAGTTTGAGCTCGAGGACCGCGGTCTGCTTGGCCAGGGCCTGCTGATAGGGGCGCTCGGAGGTGATCGCGTCGTACGCGTCCACCACGGCGACGACCCGGGCCTCGATCGGGATCTCCTCTCCGCGGATCCCCCTCGGGTACCCAGACCCGTCGTAGTTCTCGTGGTGGGCCAACACGATCTTTGCGGCATCCTTGAGGAACGCCTTCTCGCGAAGCATCTCGGCTCCGTGCTCCGGGTGCCGCCGCATCTCGACCCACTCGTCATCGGTGAGCGGGCCCGCCTTGTTCAGGATTCCGTCCGGCACGCGCACCTTGCCGATGTCGTGGAGGTACGCGCCGTACGACAAGTCCATCAGGCGCTGTGCGGGGAGACCCATGCGTTCTCCGGTGCGGATCGCCA
>JAQTNX010000003.1:6098-47701 GCA_028713635.1 Candidatus Bipolaricaulis sp. | reverse complement strand
CCGCACTAGATGCTCTCGAGTGCATAGCGAAGTGGTGGGCAGTCTACCGCGCGCACCCTGAGGCGATCATCCTAGGCAGCGGTCTTGGCAGTGTTGCAGAGGCAAAGCGCCCGGGAAGAGTCGCAGTCTTTCTTGGATTCCAGCACCCGGACGCCCTCGAGGGAAGGCTGTACATGGTTGACGTCTTCTACAAGCTGGGCGTGCGGTTCTTTCAGCTTACCTACCAGCACAAGAACCTTATCGGTGACGGGTGCGGCGAGCGTACAGACTGTGGCCTCAGCAAGTTCGGCATCAGACTGGTCGAAAGACTCAACGACGTGGGGATGGTGATCGATCTCTCGCACGTTGGGATTCAGACAACGCTGGACGCCATAGAACACTCTCGCCACCCCGTAGTGATCACCCATACTGCTGCAAGAGCACTCTGTGACACTCCTCGCAACAAGACGGACACTGAGATTCGAGCTTGCGCCGAACGCGGGGGAGTCATCTGCATTGGCCCAAAGTCAGGTTTCCTCAGATCCGATGGTCTAGCCCGAGGTACGACTCTCGACGACTACATCGCGCATATCGACTACGTCCGGGATCTCGTCGGAATCGAGCACGTTGGGATCGGCACTGACGTCGGCGACGAGCGGAAGTACACAAAGGAGAAGATGGCGGAGTTTAATGTCCGGTATCCAGAAGTGGCGATTATCGACAGCACTCTGCGAGTTGATCTCATGCACACTGAAGGATTGCAGTCACCCAGGACTCTCTACAACGTTGTGGCGGCGCTAGTTGACCACGGGTACTCGGACCATGACATCAGGGCAGTCATCGGAGGCAACGTCATGAGAGTTCTGGAACAGGTCTGGCAGTAGATCGCTCGTGTTTCGGTAGAGTCTCAGGACGTGGTGTAGATTCACCAGCGACAACTCGCTGACGAACGGCATCTCCAAGAAGATCACCGGTGGGTTCCGTTGAGGGAACATCTCTCTCGTTTGGATCAGGAAAGGAGATGAACCGCCCCGGGTTTTCCGGAGGGTGAGTTACCTGAGTCCGGCCACCGCGACCAGACTCGCCGCCTGTTGATCGTACATCGCCTCGAACTCCGCCGGCGGGATGTTCCCAATCGGTCCGAGAAGCCGCCGGTTGTTGAACCACTCGACCCAACTCAGCGTTTCCAGCTCGACTGCGATCGCGTTGCGCCACGGCCGCAGCTGCTCGATCACCTTCGTCTTGAAGAGGCCGATGATCGTCTCCGCCAAGGCGTTGTCGTAAGCATCGCCGACGCTACCCACCGACGGTTCGATTCCCGCTTCCGCCAGCCGCTCGGTGTACTTGATCGACAGATACTGCACGCCATGATCGCTCTGGTGGACGAAACCCGCTGGCGCGCGGCGAGGCGATAGGGTCAGGTCTTGCAATGCCGCATCGAATGCGCTAGACTGAGGCCATGGCTCGTCCACTTCGGGTTGAGTACTCCGGAGCTGTCTATCACGTGACCTGCCGCGGCAACGCACGCGAGAAGGTCTTTCTCGTTGACCCGGATCGAGAGCTCTTCCTTGACGTTCTTGCGCAGGTCGTCGAACGCTTCAACTGGCAGTGCCACGCCTACTGCCAGAACGCCAAGGCGAACGCAGTTCGCCACTAGCGACGCGTAGCGTCGCCAACCACCTACCATCTTCTGATCGAGACACTCGATCCGACGCTGTCGCGCGGCATGCGACAGCTGAACGGCGTCTACACGCAGGAGTTCGACCGGCGGCATCGGCGCACGGGGCACGTCTTTCAAGGCCGGTTCAAGGCCATCCTGGTCGAGCGCGACGCGTATCTCCTCGAGCTGGCACGCTACGTGATCCTGAACCCGGTGCGAGCCAAGATGGTGCGCAGAACTCAGGACTGGCCATGGTCAAGCTACCGAGCCACGGCCGGTCTTGAGAACGCGCCCTCGTTCCTCACCACCGACTGGATCCTCGAGCAGTTCGCGGCATCAAAGGCGGAAGCGCAGAAAGCCTATCGGAAGTTCGTCTCCGAGGGCCGTGGCGCGACGGTGTGGGAGAACCTCCGCGGTCAGATCTACCTCGGCAGCGACGCGTTCATCGAGGAACACGCGCCAGGGCTGGCTCCAGATCGCGAGATCCCGAAGACCCAGGTTCAGGTCCGTCGGCCGCCGCTCTCAGCCTTCGTCACCGACCCGAAGGATGCCGCCGGCATCGCACGCGCGTACCTTGAGTACCGCTACACACAACATGAGATCGCCGATCACCTCGGCGTTCACTACTCAACCATCAGCCGGAGGGTGCGTGCCGTCGATGGGCGACGGCTCCGCAATACGATGCGTGATTGCAAGACCTGACCCTCACACTCCGTGACCCTCACACTCAGATCGTCAAGCCTGGGTTTCTCGATTGCGAGGCCAAGCGTCGGGTTCGCGGAAAGACCGGTATGTGGCAGCGGGTTCGAATTGAGTTCGAGTATCAGTCCAGGAGCTTCCACCAGCACGGCCACGATCCGGATCAATGCGATGTCATCGTTTGCTGGGAAGACAACTGGCCGGAGTGCCCGATCGAGGTACTTGAACTTCGGTCTGCGATGCAGAGCCTTGCATCCAATGACCAGACAGCTGGCTGACGACAGCATTTGTAGTGTTGGGGTCTACCGTCGGATTCGCACAGGGACGGGGTATGGCTCCTGGGGTCCGCAGTCTGTGACTGCTCGACTCCGAAGTGCCGGCCTCGTCACCTTGGCCATCCAGCGAAGTCCGAAGGGATGGTGCCCTCTGTGGCTCTGCGCAGTAGACAAGATCGCGTGGATGAGCGGACTCGCGCTGCAAGGAGGCACAGATGGAGCTCTGGCTTCGCGTTGGCGTTGATGTCGGCTGCCACGCACATCGGGTTGGGATCGCTGATCCCGACTGCTCGATCCTCGAGGGGTCCTGCATCTCGCAGAGCGAAGCCGGCTTTGGGCAGTTCTTCCGCCGGGTCGCGGAGCGAAGGTCAGAGTCCGGGTTCCCGGTCGCAGTAGCGATGGAGGGGCACAACGGCTGCGCCCGTCCTCTCGATCGCCTCGTCCAGGAGAAGGGCTACCGGCTGTTCAGCGTCAATAACCGCCAGCTCCAGATCATCTCCTCGCACCTCTACTGAACAACGGCTACGCGTCTCCCCATCACTCTCAGCCGGTAGAGCACCAGGCATCTCCCGCACGCGTTCCGCAAGCCCTCCCCCTCCCGAAGTGCCTCGAGCATTGAGAGCATCACGGAATCACGGGAGTCGGCGAGGGTGGTCCAGAAGCCGATGCCGAGCGAAGCTATCAATTCCTCAAGTTCCTCAACTGCTGGCATCGCGCGCGAGAGGCAATCCAGACCAGAGCGTCGGCGGCTCTGGCGTCGATGAACTCCTTCGGATGACATCTCCTGCCGACGCCTTCTCACACGACGTGACTGCAACGTCATGAGGCAAGCTCTCTCGAGACTGCGACTATTGCATCTAGGCGAGTTCACTACACGAAGCGGCGGGGTGCTCACAGACTGCCCTATCACCCCCAGTACCATGAAGTTCCATCGCAGCGATGACAGACATAGGAGCCGCGCTGCGGCGACCAGTGCATCGTTGGTATGCCGCATGCCGTGCACCTTCGCTGCCCTCGCGGCTTGCTTCTAGTACTAGAGACTCCCGCAATGATGAGCACAAGGGCTACCACTACCCCGACGCAGATCAGAATACCAGTCGTAGTCATTCGTGACTCCTGTGCCTCCCAGACAGCATCCGATTCGCCCTCCAACACCCTACGGGTTCCGCTTCCTGCCTCCTTCGCTTCCACAACTGCGATCCCGGATGATTCCCAGTAGCGGCCGAGTGCCATCCTGCTTCGACTGCCGGCCTGATCCGGTCGGGGGATCGTTGGCACAAGGTGGACCATGTCTCATCTTGGCATATCTGGTCCTCGCGCCCAATTACTCCTCAGCCATGATACAGTAGGGTCATCCAGCCCCAAGATCAACTCGTCTCGGTCTTGCCCCTATTCCCATATTGGGGCGAGGCCAAAGATGAGAGACCGGTCTGTTGCCCCCGGACCTCAGCATGTCCAAACCACCAGGCAGTGCATCGCTCCACGCTGAGAAGTCCTCCACCCGCTCAATCAGCTTCCAGCAGCTGCACGGCCCCTGAGGGATGCCTCCGTGAGCCCATCGCCCAGGCAGTGGTTCTCTTCCTGTCCGATAGGCGTTGGCGGCTCAATCCCCTACGGTTCCGTCACCCACCGAGAGGCTGCGAGTGCGGCAAGCCCGGCGATCGACCGCCGGACCCTTCGTTGCTCGGGAAGCAGGCTCGCCGCGCTCTTTCGGAGGCCGATGACCCCGACGATCGTCTCCGCCGACGTCATGGGGATGAAGTAGTAGGACGTGCTCGAGGGCGTCTCGGATCCCGCCCCCGCTTCCTCGCCATGGCTGAGAACCCACTCCGCGATCACCATCTCCGCTCTTGTCAGCTCCAGACCCTCCTCAGTTCGAGCCTGCAGTTCGAGCCTGCCTTGGGGCGTCACGAAGAGGACGACCACGGGCGCCGTCCGTCACTCCTTCCACCTCCGCGAGGAAGTCACCGGCCGCGGCGCTGCTCGCCGTCGCCGAGCGTCTGCGAGCCAGTTGACACCTGACCTTCGCGGCAGTAGGATGCTCGGCACAGAAGGATCGACTTCAAGGGGCCCACCGATGGGTGGGCTCGTTCCCTTCTCTGGGCAAGCAAGGAGCAACGGTACGCGCGCGAGCACGGCGAGTACGTAGTCTGCATGTCTCTCGATCAATCCCAGCGTCCTTACACGCTTACCATTCCTGATGTCTATCGCGCCGCCGGCACATCCCCGGATGGATTGGCGACGGCGGAGGCCCAGGCGCGCCTCGCCCAGCACGGCCCGAATGCGATTCAGACGATCAAGGGGAAGCCGCTCTGGCGGAAGCTCCTCGCCAACTTCACGCACCTGATGGCCCTTCTCCTGTGGGTAGGCGGAGCGATGGCGTTCATCGGGAAGATGCCGCAGCTGGGCTGGGCGATCTGGGCCGTCATCGTCATCAACGCCGTCTTTTCGTTCTGGCAGGAGTTCCGCGCCGAGAAGGCGGCCGACGCGCTCAAGAAGCTCCTGCCCCAGTTCGCCCGGGTCCTGCGCGATGGGACCGAGACGAGGATCCCGGCCGAACAGCTCGTCCCCGGAGACGTGATCCTCCTCGCCGAGGGCGACCACATCAGCGCCGACGCGCGCCTGGTCGAGGAGAACGAGATGCGGGTCGACCTGTCGACCCTGAATGGCGAGTCGAACCCGGCGCGGCGCACTGCGGAGGCGTCTCTGCGTGACGGGCTCTCCGCGATGGAGCGCCCGAACCTCGTCTTCGCCGGAACGACGGTGAGCGCAGGGACTGGAAGGGCCGTCGTCTTCGCGACCGGAATGGGCACGGAGTTCGGCAAGATCGCGCGCTTGACCCAGACTGTCGGCGAAGACCTCTCGCCCCTGCAGCAGGAAGTCAACCGGGTGACGAAGATTGTCACAGCGATGGCGATGGGAATCGGCGTCGTGCTCTTTCTGTTGTCGGTCTTCGTCATTGGGCGGCCGATGACCGAGGGGTTCATCTTCTCGGTGGGGATGGTGGTCGCGTTCGTTCCGGAGGGGCTCCTTCCCACCGTGACGCTCTCGCTCGCCATGGGCGTGCAGCGGATGGCGAAGCGAAACGCGCTCATCAAGAAGCTCTCTTCCGTGGAGACGCTCGGCTCCTGTACGGTGATCTGCACGGACAAGACGGGGACGCTGACGCAGAACGAGATGACCGTCCGCGAAGCGTGGGTCGCCGGCCGCCGACTGACGGTGAGCGGCGTCGGCTACGAGCCGGTGGGCGAGTTCAAACCCTCGGGAGCCGGCCGGGCCGTCTTGCCGGAAGACCTGCGCGAGCTTCTCCTCGCGGCGGCGCTCTGCAACAACGCGAAGCTCGTTCCTCCGAGCGAAGGCCACGGATGGAGCATCCTCGGCGATCCGACCGAGGCAGCGCTCGTTGTGGCGGCGGCGAAGGGCGGCGTGTCGGCGGCCGCCACGGTTCGCGAGACGCCTCGCCTGCGTGAGCTTCCCTTTGACTCGGTGCGAAAGCGAATGAGCACGATCCACCCACACGCCGACGGTGAGATGGCCTTCGTCAAGGGCGCTCCCAAAGAGGTGCTTGCGCTGTGCTCGTCGATTCTCATGGACGGGCGGACCGAACCCATGACGGGCGCACGACGCGAGGAGATCCTGGCGGCGAACGACGCGTATGCACGCGGCGCGTTGCGCGTTCTCGCCATCGCTCGGCGTGCCCTGCCGGCGCGGCCGAACGGATACACGGTGAACTGGGTCGAGCAGGACCTCACCTTCCTCGGATTGATGGCGATGCAGGACCCGCCGCGCCCCGAGGTGGCCGCCGCGGTCGACAAGTGTCGGCGGGCCGGGATTCGCATCATCATGATCACGGGCGACTACGGCCTGACGGCGGAGTCGATCGCCCGTCGTGTCGGCATCGTCGGCGAAGGGGCACGGCTTGTGACGGGCGGCGAGCTCGACGAGCTGACCGACGCGGATCTCGTCGAAGTGCTCAAGCAGCCGGTCATCTTTGCGCGGTCCGCCCCGGAGCACAAGCTGCGCGTCGTTTCGGCG
Organism: Candidatus Bipolaricaulis sp.; assembly: GCA_028713635.1. Classification (GTDB taxonomy): domain Bacteria; phylum Bipolaricaulota; class Bipolaricaulia; order UBA7950; family UBA9294; genus JAPLGD01. Next base: position 41,053 of record JAQTNX010000003.1, on the reverse strand, counting down.
CTGAAGGGCATGGGCGAGATCGTGGCCGTCACCGGCGACGGAGTGAACGACGCGCCGGCGCTCAAGAAGGCGCACATCGGCGTTGCGATGGGAATCTCGGGCACCGACGTCGCCAAGGAGGCCGCGTCGATGATCCTTCTCGACGACAACTTCGCCTCGATCGTCAACGCCATTGAGGAGGGGCGGGCGGTCTACTCGAACATTCGCAAGTTCACGACCTACATCTTCACAAGCAACACGCCGGAGGCGTGGCCGTTCATCCTCCAGATCGTCGCCAACGTCCCCCTGGCGCTTGTCGTCATGCAGGTTCTCGCTGTGGATCTCGGCACCGATCTCGTGCCGGCCCTCGCGTTGGGGACGGAGAAGCCGGAACCCGGGATCATGGATCGCCCGCCGCGCGGACCGAAGGATCGCATCGTCGATCGCAAGCTGATCCTGCGGGCGTTCCTGTGGCTTGGAAGCATCCAGACGCTCCTCTGCTTCGCCGGGTTCTTCTACCTGTGGTGGACGATGGGGTACCGCGACCTGCTCCATCTTCCCAGGCCCGACCTCCTGCCGTACGCCGATCGACTCCTGACGCGGGACGGGATGGTATACGTGATGGCAACGTCGATGTTCCACGCCGGCGTCATCACGACGCAGATCGGCAACGCCTTTGCGTGTCGGACCGAGAGGACCTCGGTGTTCAAAACGGGGCTTCTGAGCAACCGGTTCCTTCTGGTCGGGTTCGCGTTCGAGCTTGCGCTCATTGCGTGCATGATCTACCTCCCGCCGCTCAGGGTCCTGTTCGAAGAGGGGCCGCTCCCGCTTCGGTACTGGCCGGTCCTCTTCCTCTACCCGCCGGTGATGTTCCTTGCCGAGGAGGCGCGGAAGGCCGTCATGCGCCGGATCGAGCGGAAGCGGAGCGCAGCGCCGGCGCTGCCGGAGGTGCCTCTTGCATAGAGAGCGCGAACAGGGTGCAGGACGGATTGGCTGTCCAGGTCAGCCGGGCGGTAGGATGGGGACGCTCGTTTCCGGCGGCTGGAGGACGCAGGCGCACGCGAACGCGAGACTGATCGAGTACCCTTGCGGGCAGCGAGTGCGCCGTCCGAGGTAGGAGGACGCTATGAGAGTCATCATTGTCGGCTGTGGGCGAATGGGGTCGGAACTGGCCCATCAGCTCCTTGAGGACGGCCAGGACGTGACCGTGGTCGACGTGGACCCTCGGGTTTTCGAGCGATTGGGATCGGCCTTTCGGGGCAAGACGGTGACCGGATCCGGCCTCGACCGCGACGTCCTCGCCCGCGCCGGCGCCGAGCAGGCCGACGCTCTGGCCGCGGTCACGGCGAAGGACAATCGGAACATCATCATCGCGCGGGTGGCTCGGAATACGTTCAACGTCCCCAAGATCGTCGCGCGCCTGTACGACCCCCGGCGCGCCGAGATCTACCAGCGACTCGGGTTGCAGACCGTGTCCTCCACCGCGTGGGGAGCAAGCCGCATCATCCAGCTCCTGGGGCACCGGGAGCTCAATGTCATCGCGAGCCTCGGCACCGGAGAGGTGGAACTCGTGGAAGTGGAGGTCCCGCCTCACTGGGTGGGGCGAACGGTGAACAACGTCATCGTTCCGTCGGAGATCTCCGTGGTCAGCGTGGCACGGCGTGGAGAGACGTTCATCCCGATCACCGGGACGACGTTCCAAGACGGTGACCGGTTGGTCGTCAGCGTGCTCGCCACGTCGCGGAATCGGCTGGAAAGTCTCCTGGCGATTGCGTAGGAGAGGAGGCAACCGTGTTCGTCCTGATCGTGGGCGGAGGGAAAACGGGCGCGCACCTCGCCGGACTGCTTCTGGCCGGCGGAAACACAGCGGTCATCGTCGACCCGCGGCCTGAGATCACCGAGCCTCTGCGGCAGCGCTTCCCGCGCGACATGGTCCTGACGGGCGACGGGGCCGACCCGAAGGTGCTCGTCCAGGCGGGAATCAAGAAGGCCGACGTCGTGGCCGCGGTCACCTCGGACGACGAGGACAACCTTGTCGTGTCCACGATCTCCCGCTTCGAGTTCGCTGTGCCGCGCGTCATCGCCCGCGTGAACGATCCCGACAACGCGTGGCTGTTCACGCGCGACATGGGCGTCGACGTGGCCCTCAACCAGGCCGATCTGATGGCCAAACTGATCGCCGAGGAGATGTCGATCGGCGACATGGTGACGCTCCTCAAGCTGCGCCGCGGCCAGTACTCGCTCATTGAGGTCAAGGTTGCGCCCGGATCGATCGCCGACGGCAAGGCCGTACGGGACCTGGATCTTCCGTGCGACTGCGTTCTCTCTGCGATCCTCCGCAAGGGCGACCTGATCCTTCCGCGCGCCGACACGGTGCTTCAGCCGGTCGACGAGGTCCTGGCGATCGTTCGCCCGGACCAGCAGGCCGACCTCGAACGACTTGTCGCGCGCCCGGACGCCTAGCGGACCACCGAGCCTATCGTTGACGGATGTGCCGTGCGTTCATAGAATTCGGCGTTGAGGTGCAGAGCATGCCAGAACAAGTGCAGCGTGAGATGGCCGAGCACATGAAGCGGACGCTCGACGTCCTCAAGGAGCATCTCGCGAAAGTACAGACCGGACGGGCAAACCCCGCGATGGTGGACGACGTCATGGTCGACTACTACGGGACCCGGATGCCGCTCAAGCAGCTGGCGACGATTTCGGCCCCTGATGCGAATCTGCTCGTCGTGCAGCCGTACGACAAGACGCAGATCGCGGCCGTCGAGAAGGCGATCCTGGCTTCCGATCTCGGTCTCAACCCGGCGAGCGACGGCAACGTCGTTCGCATCAAAGTACCCAAGCTCTCCGAGGAGCGGCGCCGCGAGTTGACGAAGGTCATCAAGGCCCGCGGCGAAGAGACGAAGGTCGCCCTGCGCAACGTTCGCCGTGAAGCGAATGAGAGACTGGACGCGATGAAGAAGGACGGCACGGTCTCGGAGGACGCCCACCGCCGCTACCGCGACAAGACCGACGAAGCGGTTCGTGAGGCCTCGCAGACAGTCGACACCCTGATCGAGCAGAAGTCGAAGCAGATCCAGACGATCTAGTTTGGAAAGGGCTTCCCTTCGCCATGCCCATCCCGCGCCGTAGCGAGACAACACGGGGCATTCTCGCTCCTGGCTTCGCTGTCCTCGTCTGCGGCGTTCTGGCCGGAGTCCTCGCCGCTCTTGGGCGCACGTCCGCCGCGGTAGGAGTCGGACTTGGGCTTCTTCTCTTCCTCATCAACACGTTCTTCCTCTACGCCACACTCCAATCGCTCGTAGGTCGCGGCTCACCGCACGGCGCGCCATTCCTCGCGGCCGCGTCCAGTGTCGCACGGCTTCTCCTTCTTGGGGTCGCCCTCGGCGGGATCGCGGCTTTCCTCGGCTCGGAGACCTTCCTCGGGGCGGGTGGAGGATTGGTCGCGGCGCAGATAAGCTTCCTCCTCAGGCGATCCGGATCAGAGGGAGGGGCGTAGTGCGCGAGCAACTCGGCAGACTCCTTGAACATCTCGGGCAGAAGGAAGTCGCGACGTGGCACATCGGCGGCTTCGCCATCCAGGTTGATCCGAAGACGATCGTCCTGTCCACGATTGCCTCCATCCTCGTTCTCGTCCTTGCCCTATTCCTGCGTCGTGCCCTGCGGCAACCGATCGAAGAGAAGCCGAACCGCACGCAGGGGGCGCTCGACATCGCGATGGATCTCTTGGACAGCCAGCTGCTCGGAAACTTCAGCTCGCCGGGCTTCGGAGCGCGAATGCTCCCTTTCATCGGCACGCTCTTCCTCTACATCCTCGCGTCGAACTGGCTCTCGCTTCTGCCGGGCCTGGAGGCGCCGACGGCGGATCCCAACGTCACGATCGGGCTTGCCCTTCTGGTCCTCGTCATGTCGCACTACTACCTGGTGCGCACGAAGGGCGTGCGCGGGCTCGGCAAGGAGTACTTCAGCCCGTGGTGGCTGTCTCCGATCAAGATCCTGTCGGAGCTCGTCGCGCGGCCGCTGTCGCACGGCTTTCGTCTCTTCGGCAACGTGTTCGCCGAGTTCGTGCTCGTCACGATCTTCCTTGCGAAGCTGGAGCCGTTCGTCGTCCCCATCGGCCTCCGCGCGATCTTCGGGATCGGCTTCGGACTGATTCAGGCGTTTGTGTTCACGATCCTTACGGTCGCCTACATCAACCTCGCGATCGAGAAACATTAGGAGGGTTCATGCTTCAGGAAGCGCAAGTGGCAGCGGGAGGGGTCAGCGGTGCGGACCTCGTCCAGGTGGCGAAGTTCCTTGCCGCCGGGCTGTGCATGGGAATCGGGTCGCTCGGGCCGGGCATCGGGATTGGAAACGTCGTCGCCCACGCGCTGGACAGCACGGCCCGTCAGCCGGAGATGCGGGGACCGCTCTTCAGCACGATGATCATTGGGTGCGCCTTCGTCGAGACGACGGCGATCTACGCGCTCCTTGTCTCGATCATCCTTCTGTTCGTCGCGAAGTAGGAGGAAGGGGAGTCATGGGTGCCGAGTGGGGCAAGATCATCGACTTCAACTGGACGCTGGTCATCAACCTTCTTCAGTTCGCGGTCTTGCTGGTCCTCTTGCGATGGCTGCTCTGGAAGCCGGCGGTCAAGTACATCGACAAACGCCGTGAGTTGATCGCGTCGCGGATGGCGGCGGCCAAGACGTCCGAGGAGAAGGCGGGCGAACTCGTCGTCGAGCGCGAAGCCGCGCTGGCGACCGCGAAGAAGGAGTCGGTCGCGATCCTCGAAGAGGCCCGCGAGCGCGCCGAGAAGAGCTTCGAGGATGCCAAGCGTCGCGCCAAGGAAGAGGCCGATCGCATCCTCGCCGACGCGCGCAGCCAGATGGAGCACGAGCGGGATCGGATGTTGGCCGACCTCAAGGCGCAGTACGCGGAGATGGTTGTCCTTGGAACCGAACGGGTCTTGAGTCGCGAAGTGCGCGTCGAGGACCACCGGCGGCTCCTCGACCAGTTGCTTGCGGAGCTCGATGAGGTCGCGCTGGACGGGGTGAAGGAGAAGCGGTGAGATCCCGGGACGTCGCGCGGAAGATCGCCGAGGACCTCTACGCCCTCGCGGCCGAGGAGAAGACGACCGACGCCTTGGAGCGGGAGCTTCGGCAGATCGCCGCCTCGACCGACGAGACGTCGCGATCGGACGGTCGGGCCGCAGAGCTTGTGAAGACCGCGTTTCCGGACGCGAGCAGCGGGTTTCGGCACTTGATGGGACTCCTGGTCCGCGACCTCGTTCTCGGTGAATTCCTGTCGGTGCGCGCCGAGGCGGAGGGGATCGCTCGGGTGCACGTTGTGACCGCCCGGCCGCTGTCGGGCGACGAGCGGAAGCACCTGACGGAGAAACTCGAGCGCACCTTGAAGGTCTGGGTCAAGCTGGAGGAGAACGTCGATCCGGCGGTCCTGGCCGGAGCGCGGATTGAGATCGAGGGACGAACGTTGGATGGGACGCTGAAGGCGAGGCTCGATCAGCTCCATCGCACGCTTGGCCAATCGGGGGAGGCATGACGACGCACAAGGACGAGATCGCCGCGATTCTGAAGGAGCACCTGCGCGGCTTCCGCTACGACATGGAGACGCGGGAGGTCGGCGTCGTTGCCGAAGTCGGAGACGGAATCGCCCACGTCTACGGGCTCGATCGCGTCATGTTCTCGGAGATCACGACCTTCGGGGACGACGTGTACGGGCTGGTTCTGAACCTGGAAGAAGAGAGCGTCGGCGTCGCCCTGTTCGGCGACACCGAGCGGGTGAAGGAAGGCGACGAAGTGCGCCGCACCGGGCGCGTCCTCGAGACTCCCGTTGGGGAGGCCTTCCTCGGCCGCGTCGTCGATCCGCTCGGCCGACCGCTCGACGGCAGCGGACCGATCGCCGCGGCGGGGAGGCGCACGACCGACGCCAAGGCGCCGGGCGTGATCGATCGGCAGCCCGTGGACACCCCGCTGCAAACAGGACTCAAGGCCGTCGACGCCATGACGCCCATCGGCCGCGGGCAGCGCGAGCTGATCATCGGCGACCGGCGGACCGGCAAGACGGCGATCGCCCTCGACACGATCATCAACCAGAAAGGGAAGGGTGTCTACTGCGTCTACGTTGCCATCGGCCAGAAGGCCTCGACCGTAGCGCGAATCGTGGACACGCTCGTGCGGCACGACGCCCTCTCCTACACGATCGTGGTCGTCGCCGACGCCCACTCTCCGACGCCGATGCAGTACCTGGCTCCCTACGCCGGTTGCGCCATGGCCGAGTACTTCATGCATCGGGGCGAGGACGCGTTCATTGTCTACGACGACCTGTCGAAGCACGCCGTGGCGTACCGGGAGATTGCGCTTCTCCTACGGCGTCCTCCCGGCCGCGAGGCGTACCCGGGCGACATCTTCTACACCCACTCGCGCCTCCTCGAGCGAGCGGCCCGACTTGCCGATCGCCCCGGCGAGGGAGGAACAGGGGAGGAGATGCCCGAGTTCGAGAACGGGCATGCCGTAACGCTCCCTCGCGGGGTTCATGGGGGCTCGTTGACGGCGTTTCCGATCATCGAGACGAAGGCGGGCGACATTACGTCGTACATCCCCACGAACGTGATCTCGATCACCGACGGGCAGATCTACCTCGAGACGAACCTCTTCAACCAAGGCGTTCGCCCGGCGATCAACGTCGGATACTCCGTGTCGCGCGTCGGCGGGGCGGCGCAGATCCGCGCCATGTCGCAGATCGCCGGCGAGCTGCGTCTCGAGCTGTCGCAGTACCGCGAGCTGGAGGCGTTCGCCGAGTTCTCATCGGACCTGGACGAGGAGTCCAAGGCCCAGCTTGCCCGCGGCGACCGGCTGATGCAGGTCCTCGGGCAGGGGCAGTACCAGCCGATGCCGGTCGAAGACCAGGTTCTCTCGCTCTACGTCGCGGTGAAGAATCACCTGGCCGACGTCGAGGTCTCGGCCGTGCGGCGCTTCGAGGAGGAGTGGCTGCGCTACCTTCACGAGAAGCGCGAGGACCTCGTGCGAGAGCTGCGCGAGACGAAGGAGCTGACCCTCGAGTTCCGCGCCAAGCTCGAGATCGCCGTCGCCGAGTTCAAGAAGCGGTTCGGAGCGTAGGCCGTGGCGCAATACGTCCGAGCGATCAAGAGCCGCATCTCGAACATCGAGGGCATCGCGAAGATCACGAACGCGATGAACGCGATTGCGATGACCAAGGTCATGCGCCTGAAGCGCCGACTCGCCGGCGTGGGTCCGTACGTCGACGATCTCGAGGAGTTCACCCGTAGGCTGGCGGGGCAACGGACGTCGGACGCCGCGCCGCACCCCCTGATGATCGATCGCGGAGCCGACAGAACGGCGATCCTCGTCTTGAATTCGGACCGTGGGTACTGCGAACGCTACAAGGGCGAGCTGAACCACGCCGCCGAGTCCGAGCTCGAGGCGGTCGGGCCCTCAGCACGGATTCTCGCCGGGGGAGAGAAGGCGTGCGCCTACTTCGTGCGGCGCGGAATCGAGCCCCTCCGGTCGTACGCGAACGCCTACGAGCCCCCGACGTGGGAGGCCGCGGTGCGGATCGCGAACGACGTGATGCAGCTGTACGAGCAGGGCGAGATCGGGCGCGTGAAGGTCGTGTACATGCGGTTCGCGTCCGACCTGTTGCAGAAGCTCGGCGTCGTCGACCTTCTCCCGGTCGTCGTCCGAGCGGAACCGGGCGAGGCGCTCGTCGAGCCGGACCTTGCCACGGCGCTTGCGGAGATCCTTCCGCTCTTCGTGCGGGCAAAGCTCTACGCCCTGATGGTGGAGACGAAGACGAGCGAAGAGGCGATCCGGCGCCGGGCGATGAAGAGCGCGACCGACAACGCGGAAGAGTTGCTGGGGACCCTGCGGCGATCGTACAACCGGGCGCGCCAGCAGTCGATCACGCGCGAGATCGCCGACATCATCGGAGGCACCGAGGCGCTTCGAAAGACATAGAGGGATTCGGAGGAACGAGGCCATGGCCGAGAAGCTCGCAGTGGGGAAGGTCACGGAAATCCGGGGACCGGTCGTCGATGTTCGCTTCGTCAAGGGCGATCTTCCGCGCGTCAACGACGCGCTTCGAATCGAGCGCACCGGCGAGGAGGACCTCATCCTCGAGGTGGCCGATCACCTAGGAAACGACATCATCCGCGCGATCGCGATGGACTCCACCGACGGCTTGTCGCGAGGGACGCCGGTCCTTGTCACCGGGGGGCCGATCGACGTTCCCGTCGGCCCCGAGACCCTCGGCCGGATGATCAACATCGTCGGTCGGCCGATCGACGGCCTCCCCGCGCCCCAGACGGCGAAGCGCTACTCGATCCACCGAAAGGCGCCGTCCCTGCTCGAGCAGGAGACGAGAACCGAGATCTACGAGACCGGGATCAAGTCGATCGACCTTGTGGCGCCATTTCCTAAGGGCGGAAAGATTGGGCTGTTCGGTGGGGCCGGCGTCGGCAAGACGATCGTGATCATGGAGCTCATCCGCTCCATCGCCTACGAGCACCACGGCTATTCGGTGTTCGCCGGAGTCGGGGAGCGCACGCGCGAGGGGAACGACCTCTACCTCGACATGAAGGAGGCGGGGGTGCTGCAGAACACAGCCCTCGTCTACGGCCAGATGAATGAGCCGCCCGGAGCACGCTTCCGCGTCGCGCTGACCGGGGTGACGGTGGCCGAGTACTTCCGCGACGAAGAGCGCAAGGACATCCTCCTCTTCGTCGACAACATCTTCCGCTTCGCGCAGGCGGGAAGCGAAGTGTCGGCGCTGCTCGGGCGTATGCCGTCCGAGGTCGGCTACCAGCCGACGCTCGCCACCGAGATGGGCGAGCTGCAGGAGCGGATCACCTCGACCAAACGAGGCTCGATCACCTCGGTGCAGGCGATCTACGTTCCGGCCGACGACCTCACGGACCCCGCCCCCGCCACGGTCTTCTCGCACCTTGATGCGGCGATCACTCTGTCGCGCGCGATCGTCGAGAAGGGCATCTACCCCGCTGTCGACGCACTCCAGTCGAACTCGACGATCCTCGATCCGCAGTTCACGACGAACGAGCACTACCGCGTGGCCAAGAAAACGCTCGAGGTGCTGCAGCGGTACGAAGACCTGAAGGACATCATCGCCATCATGGGGATGGACGAGCTGTCGGACGACGACCAGCTTGCCGTGCGCCGCGCTCGCAAAGTCGAGCGGTTCATGAGCCAGCCGATGTTTGTCGCCGAACAGTTCACCGGGCGGCCTGGAACCTACGTCAAGCTTGCCGACACCGTGCGCGGGTTCGGGATGATCGTCGACGGCGAGCTCGACTACCTTCCGGAGCAGCTGTTCTACATGGCGGGCGGGATCGACGAGGTGCTCAAGCGAGCCAAGCAGTCGGCCGGGGAAGTCGAAGCCGACGTGGCGTGAGAGCCCGCGGCGCCGCGGCGCAGGGATGCGGCTGGGATCTGCGGCGGGAATTGATGGCCGCAGAGACAGCCTCTATAATCAGTCGGCCGGCGGCGTAGCCAAGCGGTAAGGCAAGGGACTGCAAATCCCTGATCAGCGGTTCGAGTCCGCTCGCCGCCTCACCCAACCCAAGGGTGGTTAGCTCAGTTGGGAGAGCGCATGCTTGACGTGCATGAGGCCACAGGTTCGAGTCCTGTACCACCCACCACGCCGCAGAGAGCCCGCGTGTGACGCTGCGGGCACGCCTGCGGCGCTTTCCTCTCGGATGCTCGAGGAGGTCCCTCCCGTGCAACGTGCCAAGGATCTCAGCCGCCCGTACGTGGCAAGAAAGGATGTCATCGGCATCTACGTCGTCGGCTCGGCGACGCGCCCGCAGCGCGACGAGCTCTCGGACTACGACATCGAGGTCATCCTCGACGACGCGGCGTACGCGCAGACTCCCGACGCCGAGCGGCAGGTGTTCGTGTACAGAGACGGCGAGCCGAAGGTCGTTGACTACGAGTTCTACTTGCGGCCGTGGAGCGAGTTCCTTGCTCTCGTCTCGTCGACCCAAGACCTGTTCCACTACCCCTACCAGCACGCCGTCATCGTCCATGACCCCGTCGGCAGAATCGCCCCGGTCATCCGACGCCTTGCCGAGCTCCCCGAGGGGATCCGCCAGGATCGCCTGCGCGCGCACTACCTCGAGTTTCGCTTCGCCCTCGGCCGGGCGCGGAAGACAGCGCAGGGTGGTAGAAATCGAGACCTCAACCTTCGGCTTCTGCGGGGCGACGCCGCCTCTGCTCTCGTCAAGGTTCTCTTCCTCGCCGCGCGGTCGTGGCCGGCGACCCACCATTGGGTCGAGCAGGAGTTGCGGTTGCTCGGCGTGCCCGCCGCCCTCGTGCAGGACATGGAGGCGACGTTCCGCGATCCTGCCCACGAGCGGACGAAGCGGCTGGTTGAGACGGTCGACGCCTGGCTCAACGAGCGAGGCGAGACCTTCCACCATGACACCAGCGCCCTGATCGCGTGGGCGTTCCACCGCGACGAGGGGAAGAGTGCGTTCGAACGGTGGGCCGGCCGCTGACGGCGGGTACCTAGTGTTGCGTCCGCGAAGTCGTTGAACGGACGATCATGTCGACAGATTCCGGCCAACGGCAGAATCGTTTCGGGCTCCTCCGTGCAGCCGTCCACGGGACGCGACACTAGAGACCGAGCACGAACTCCGCGAGCCGGCGCGCGTCGTCAACGTCGACATCCCCGTCGCGGTCGACGTCGGCGCCTTCCCGCGCCGTCGCGACGCCGCCCATCCCTTGGGCGAGCTCTAGGCAGAGACGAACGTCGATCACGTCGATCCGTCCGTCGCTGTTCAGGTCTCCCCGTCCGGTCGACGTGACGATCCACCGCTCGCGACGCGCGACGAGGCCGTCGTTGTCCGCTGCGGTCAGGGCGACGCAGTACGTTCCCGGAGCCCGAAAGCGGTGGACGGCGTACTGGGCATCCGCTGCGGTTCCGTCCCCGAAATCCCACAGTCTCGAGACGACCTCTCCGTCGGCGTCGGTCGAGAGGTCCCAGAACTCCACGTCATCCCAGACCGTCGGGGTCGCGAGCGACGCGGCGAAGTCGGCGATTGGAGGCTTCGTCACGGAGTTCGCCGCCCGTGGCGTGCCCCGAAGCGGGTGGCCGGCGGCGTCGCGTCCGTTCTGCGCCGATCCGTCGTGGGTACGCCAATTTGCGGCGACGCCCGGCCGCCTCGAGTTCACCCGTTCCATCGTGGCGTACGATGGAGCGGACTCGCCGGCGAACCACCCTCCGCCGCACTCCGCCGAGTCGATGAGTCGACCGGCCGAGTCGACGAGATAGAGTGTTTCTCCCGAGTTCTCGAGCGTTCCCGAGAAGAGAACGTCTGCCGACACGTCGGCGACGGTGGAGTCGTCGGTTCGCTCGAGCAGGAAGAATCCGTTCGCATCGAGGGTTCCGGAGAGCGCAACGGACGGAACTCCGTCTTCCGCCGCGAGGCGCCAGCCGGAGAGCGACACGGCGTGATCCACGTTGCTGCGAAGCTCGATCCACTCGTCGGCAGAGCTTGCCTTCGTGCCGGCCCAGCACACCTCGTGAATGACGACGTCCGCGGGCACGGTGTCCCATCCGCCGATCCCGCTCCCTCCAGGCGCGGCGAGGCACGCGACGGCCGCCGCTCCATAGAATAGGATCCGGCGCACATCCACGGAACGACTTTCGGGAGTCCAGACGCGTCGCCTCATGTTGATGATCTTATCCTAACAGATAGGAGATACGGTTGACTAGTCCATCGAGTTCGGGAGGAGGGCAGTGCCGAAAGTTCGGGTTGTTTGGACATTTCCGCTTCGGTATACTCCGCTGGCTTGGCCGAGAGGCCGTTCAGTTCGATCATGGAGGAACGCCGTGCGCCACAAGATCGGTATCCGCCGGGAAGACATGTACGTCTGGGAGCGGCGTACGCCGCTGATTCCGGACCATGTGCGCGAGCTGTGCGACCGTCATCCGCTGGACGTGACCGTCCAGTCCTCGGGACGGCGGGTCTTTGAGGACGACGAGTACCGAGCCGTGGGACTTCCTGTGACAGATCAGCTGGCCGACTGCTCGGTCATCATCGGTCTGAAGGAGATCCCGATTGACGTCATCGAGCGGGACAAGGTCTACGTGTTCTTCTCCCACACGATCAAGGGACAGCCGCACAACATGGCGATGCTGAAGCGGATCCTGGATCTGGGTGCAACGGTCATCGACTACGAGCGCATCGTCGATGATTCGGGACGGCGCCTCATCTTCTTCGGCAACTACGCCGGACTCGCAGGGATGATCGACACGCTGTGGACGCTCGGGCAGCGGCTCTTGTGGGAAGGGATTCCCACGCCGCTTGAGCGGGTACGGCAGGCGTCCTCCTACGCGTCGCTCGCCGAGGCCAAGGCGGCGATTGTCGCGGTGGGGGACGAGATCCGAACGCGCGGGCTCCCGAAGTCGATCTCTCCCCTCGTGATCGGTGTGACGGGGTACGGGAACGTCTCCCGGGGAGCGCAGGAGATCCTCGACCTGCTTCCGCTCACGGACGTCTCGCCGGCGGCTCTCCTCGCGGGGATGCCCGCCGTCGACCCTGGTCGGCCGATCGTCAAGGTGGTGTTCAAGGAGTCGGACACCGTGACGCCTCAAGTCGCGGGCAGGCCGTTCGACCTCCAAGAGTACTACCAGCACCCGGAGCGGTATCGGGGGACGTTCGCACAGTACCTGCCGCATCTTCACACGGTTGTGAACTGCATCTACTGGGAGCCGAAGTATCCGCGGCTCGTCACTCGGCAGGACGTCCGGGACCAGTTCGAGGCCAAACGCCCGAACCTTCGCGTGATCGGGGACATCTCGTGCGACGTCAAAGGGGCGATCGAGGTCACGGTGCGCGCGACGGAGCCGGACGATCCGATCTACGTGTACGACCCGTCCCGCGGCACCACCACGCCGGGCGTGGGGGGAACAGGGCCTGTCATCATGGCGGTGGAGATCCTTCCGAGCGAGCTGCCGCGTGAGGCGTCCGCCTACTTCAGCAACATCCTGAAAGCCTTCGTGCCGCAGATCGCCGCGGCCGACTACTCGGGGCCGTTCGACGCTTGCGAATTGCCACTCGAGCTGAAGCGCGCCGTGATTGCGTACCGTGGGAGCCTCACGCCCGACTACCGGTACTTGGAGCAGCATCTGAATTCGGCCTAGAGGGCTGAGAGGGAGGGAGACGCTGATGAACAAGGTTCTGGTCCTCGGAGCCGGTTTGGTGTCCGGTCCACTGGTCCGCTATCTGCTCGGGGTGAAGGGGTTCCAGGTCACGGTGGCTACGCGGACGGTGGAGAAGGCCGAGAAACTGATTGGACGCGCCGAGAACGGCGTGGCGTGCGCGATCGACGTCGGAGATGAGCGGGCGCTCGAGGCGTTGATCGCCCAGAACGACCTGTCGATCAGCCTTCTTCCCTACGTCTACCATCCTGTGGTCGCGCGGCTGTGCGTGAAGCACGGCAAGCACATGGTCACGACGTCGTACGTGAAGGATGCGATGCGGGCACTCGACGGTGAGGCCCGCAAGGCGGGCGTGATCCTCCTGAACGAGATCGGCGTCGATCCCGGCATCGACCACATGTCGGCCATGCAGGTCATCGACCGGATTCGGGACGAGGGCGGAACCCTCGTCTCCTTCACCTCGAACACGGGAGGACTGCCGGCTCCGGAAGCGAACGACAACCCGATGGGGTACAAGTTCTCGTGGGCGCCGCGCGGCGTCGTTCTGGCGGGGAAGAACCCGGCCCGCTACTTGAAGAACGGCGTCGTGGTCGACATCCCCGGCCCGGAGCTGTTCGCGCACCACTGGCCGTGTCCGATCGTCGGGTTCGGAACCCTCGAGGTCTACCCGAACCGCGACTCGCTTCCGTACATCGAAAGCTACGGCATCCCGACGGTCACGAGCATGTTCCGCGGAACGCTCCGCTACCCGGGCTGGTGCGATACCCTGAAGAAGATCGTGGAGCTCGGACTGCTCGACGAAACGGTGCGGCCGGAACTCGCCGGGATGACGTTGGCCGAGGTCACCGGCACGCTCTGCGGGGGGACGCGCAAGGCGACACGCGCAGACCTGGCGCGGCGCCTCGGCCTTTCCTCGGGCGCCAAACCCGTCTCCGACCTCGAGTGGCTCGGCGTCCTGTCCGGTGAGCCCGTTCCAGCGGGTGCGAACACGTACCTCGACGTGCTGGCGCAGCGGATGCTGGAGAAGATGCAGTACGCGCCGGGTGAGCGGGATCTCCTCGTCATGCAGCACGAGTTCGTGGTCACCTACGACGATCGGACGGAGAAGATTACGTCGACCCTCGTGGACTACGGCATCCCGAACGGGGACACATCGATGTCGCGTCTTGTCGGCCTTCCCGCGGCGATCGCAGCGCGGATGGTTCTCCAGGGAGAGATCGACCTGACCGGCGTTCACGTTCCGACGGTTCCCGCCATCTACGAGCCGGTCCTCAAGGAACTCGCCGCGCTCGGCGTGCAGTTCCGCGAGACCACGACCGTCGCGTAGACGGGGCCCGATCATGCCACTCGAGCTCGGGGCAAGTCTCTGGGGTTTCTACTTCGGCCGCGACGTCTCGACGTGGCCGTCGCTTGGCGACGCCGTTCGTTCCGTCGTTGGTCTAGACCTCGGGCTTGGCGTCGAGGTTTGGGCGTCGAAGGGTCCCGCCGACGCGGGGCCGATTCCGGGGGAAGAGAGCGACCTCATCCGCGCGGTCTCCGCGGCCGCCTTTGTCACGACGCACACGCGCGGCGACTACTGGACGTGGAACCCCGCGGGACTGCGTGCAGAAATCGACTTCGCTTCGCGGATCGGGGCTCCTGTGTTGGTCGTTCACCCGGGCAGCTTCGGGCTCGACCGACGGGGTCGACGTCCCGACGTGCCGGAGATCGAGCGGATCCTCGACCACGGGCGGCGACGGAGCGTGATGATCGCGCTTGAGAACACCCCGAACTCGATGTGGGCTCTCGATCGCGCCCTCGACGACTTCGGCGACGACCCGGCGACGTCCAACCTCGGTATCTGCATTGACGTCGGGCACGCGTTCCTCTCGTCCGACGCGGGGCGACATCCTCTCCGCGACTACCTGCGGCGCTATCGAGGCCAGCTTGCTCACCTACACCTCCACGACACCGATGGCGTGAACGACAGCCACGATGCGCCGGGGCGCGGACGGATCGATTGGAGCGACCTGTTCAGCATTCTCGAGGACATCCACTATGCGGGCCGAGGCGTCCTCGAGGTGCAGCGCGGGGGAGAAAGCCCTCTCGACGGGTTCCGCGACGCCGTTCGGCTCTTCGCCGCGTCCGGTTCCTAGGCGGTTCGCGCTCCGGAGCCGCTTGTGCTACGCGTCGGAGCACCCCTTGAGGTGGGACGCGACGAGGTCGTAGCAGAGCACGTCCTCACTTCCGTCTTGCCACGGCTTGAACCCGAGTTCGAGGAGAGACGGGAGGGCCGGAGCGACATCCTCGCCGCGCCGGGGAATCATGGATTCCCATGTCGTGGTGGCGAGGTCCCGCGACGCCTTCGCGACCAGCGCCGCGAAGTCTCTCGAATCGCCGTCGAGGAACGACAGGAAGGACGCGTCGCCCGCCCCCCGGCCGGGTGACGCACAGAGAAGGGATCTCCATCCGTCGCCCGAGCGAACCCCGATTCGATAGGGCGTCTTCTCCAGGAACGCCTCCGGGCGGGCGGCGAAGGGGAGGAAGAGCCACTCGAACGGGTACCAACCGCGCGCCGTCGCGAGGCTCGAGGAAGCCAGGATGAACCGCGCGGCCTCGTCCGGCGTTGGTTCCGCGACGCCCGGATCTGCGGTCGCCGGAAGGGGAGGCGCCTCTTCCGTCCGCTCCAAGAAGACGAACGAAGCGACGCGCTCGAATCCGAGAGACTCAATGATGCGGATCGACGGCGTGTTGTCGAAGTACGTTGACAGGGAGATCCGCGCCGCGCCGGCCCTCCACGCGCGATCGATGAGCGCGCGCGACAGCGCCCTGCCCACGCCACGCCCGCGGTAGGCCGGATCTGTTCGAATTCCTTGCAGCCACGCGTGTCCCGGGAGAAGCCACGTGCGGTACGCGAAGCTTGCGACGGCGTCGTCGACCTCGGCCACAAGAAGCTCGCCGCTCGGGTCGACGAGCCAGTCTGCAAGGATCGACGGGACGTAGTCGTTGCCGTCCCACACCTGGGCCGAGATGGCGAGAATTCGCTCTGTGTCCTGCTGCGTCGCCCTTCGGATGCGGATCATGGGGGAGCCACGGTACAACGCGGCCTACTCCGCCGCAACCGGCCGGCCGGAGCGTCGCTTGAGCCGCCAGCGGAGAACGTCTCGACGACGTGAGACAAGCAGGGCGACGAGGAAGAACCCGGTGGCCACAAGCACGATGGCGGCGCCCGAGGCGATGCCCCAGTAGAACGACAGGTACAGGCCGAGCACGCCGGAGACGATGCCAAGGATCGCGCCGATCCCCATCATCCACGGCAGGCGACGGGTCAGAAGGAACGCCGTTGTTGCCGGCGTGATCAGCATGGCCAGCATGAGCCCAAGGCCGACCGTCTGAAGGGACACGACCACGACGACGGCCACGAGGACGAGGAGGAGGCGACGGTAGAACGACGCCCGGATTCGCAGCGTCGACGCGAGCGCCGGGTCGAACGTCACGAGGAGGAACTCCTTGTAGAAGAGAAACACGGTCAAAAGAGCGGCGGCTCCGAACCCTCCGATCACGGCCAGGTCCCACGACGAGACGCCAAGCACGTTGCCGAAGAGGATGTGGACGAGGTCGACGGCGAACCCCCGAACCGTCGACAGCAGAGCGACGCCCAACGCGAACATCCCCGCGAAGACGATCCCGATCGCCGTGTCCTCCCGGATTCTGCTGCGCTCGCCAATCCACCCAATTCCGAGCGAGACGGCGATCGCCGTGCCGAGTGCCCACCACAGCAACGAGCGGCGATCGCCGCGCCCTGAGATGAGAAGGCCAGCGGCGATCCCGGGCAGGACGGAGTGGGCCAGCGCGTCGCCGAGGAAGGCCATCGACCGTAGGACGACGTACGCGCCGACCACCGCGCAGAGGCCGCTTACGAGGACCGACGCGGCGAGGGCCCGGACCATGAACGGGTACTGCAAAGGGGCGATCAGCCAGTCGATCACGGACACCGATCCTCCGCCGTGCAGGCCGTGTCGTGGACGACGAGAATGCCGCTTTCTGTGCTCACCATGCGTAGCGCCCCGCCGTAGGCCTCGCGAAGGGTCTCCGGCTGAAGCACGTCGACCGGCCGGCCGAAGCCGAGCATTCGCCCCCGCAACAGGAGAACGAAGTCGAAGTGGGTCGCGGCGATCCCGAGGTCATGCAAAGCAACGAGGATCGTCGCCTTCCTGAGTTGCGCGAGCAGGTCGAGGACCTCGTTCCGCGACGAGATATCGAGGCCGGCGAGCGGCTCGTCGAAGAGCACCAACTCCGCTTCTTGAGCGATCGCTCTCGCGATGAACATCCGTTGCTGCTCGCCGCCGGAGAGCTCTCCAATCCTTCGCTTTCCGCGGTCCTCAAGGCCGACGAGGGCGAGCGCCTCGCGCACGACGGAGCGATCCCGCTCCTTCGGACGACGCAGCGGTCCGAGCCGACCGATGCGCCCCATCATGACGGCATCGAAGGCAGTGATCGGAAACCGCCAGTCCACCTCGCTTCGCTGGGGAAGGTATGCGATGCAGGTGTGTCCCTCGGGGACGACGCCGTGAACGGCGATCGAGCCGTCGGCGCATCGGACGATCCCGGCGACGGCCTTGAGCAGCGTGCTCTTCCCTGCACCGTTCGGACCGACGACGGCCAGCCGTGATCCAACCGGAAGGTCGAAGGTGATGGCCTCCAACGCGAGACGCTCTCCGTAGGAGACATGAAGGTCCCGGATCCGCAGAGCCGGGGCGCTCGGATCGTGGACGGCTTCGGTCGTCCGCCGTCCGGGTCTCGCCATGATCGATCGTGGGGGAATCAAGGCGAGTCCTCCAGGGCGGCCACGATCTGTAGAACGTCGTAGCGCAGAAGGTCGACGTAGGTCGGCGCAGGTCCGTCGGCGTCACTCAAGGAGCCGGTGTACAAGACGACGAGCCGCGCGCCGGTGTCGGCGGCCACCTGGGAAGCCAGCGCGGGATTCACGGTTGTTCCGACGAAGACGGCGGGGGCCTTTGCTGCGAGGATTGAGGTCTCCAACGCGGCGACCTCGCGCGCCGACGGCTCGGACATTGCGCTCAATCCCGGAAGAACCGTCCCGACGAGCTCGAATCCGTACCGGTCGGTGAAGTAGCCGAACGAGTCGTGATCGGTCACGAGCTTGCGGCGTGCGGGGGAGAGCCGGGAGACCTGCTCGGAGATCCAGGCATCGAGTGTCCGGAGGGACTGCGTGTAGGTCGCAGCGCGTTCCCGATATCCGACCGAGTGATCGGGATCCACGTCTCCGAGGACCGTCGCGACGAGGTCGACCCAGGCGATGACGTTCGTGGGGTCGAACCAAACGTGGGGATCGATCCCACCGCCATCGTGGCCGTCTTCCGGCGAGAGCACACGAAGCGTGAGGCCTGCCGAGAGGTCGACGACGCGTGCTGTGGCGGTTTCGAGGAGAGGGGCGAGGAACGCTTCGAGTCCCGCGCCGTTCGCGAAGATCACGTCGGCTCGGGCGATCTCGACAAGATCGCTCGGCGTCGCCTCGAACGAGTGCGGATCTGCGTTCACCGGCAGGAGGACGGTAACGGAGAGGTCGCTTCCTGCAACATGAGCCACGACGTCGCCGACGATCGTCGTCGTACAGAGGACGCGCACATCGCCGAAGGCGGCTGCCGAGGCTGCGAGAAGTGTTCCCGCGACGACCGCGACTCCCCACCCTCTCACTTGGCCTCCCTCGCTCCGGCGTACGCCCTGGCAGCCGTGAGTGTATGCGCCCGGGAACCTCGAAGCGAGATCGTGCTCGGAGAACCGCCAGCCCAGACCGCGTGAGCTTCACCATTCCGACGCAAGCCTGTGCGCGGGCGGTCGTTCCCGGGAATCAGGCTCTCTCCAGAGCACACGCGCAGGAGGACTCGACCTGAACGCGCAGACAACGGAAATCGGCTCGGGGAGCAGCCGTCAGCGAATCGTCGCCGGCGAATCTACACCACGTCCCGAGACTCTACTCCCGTTTCTCTTCGGTGACCCAACCTACGAGGAACCAATCCCCTTTCGGTAATCACTACAACGAGGCAACGCGGACGGTTGACACGCGCATGATGACGTGCTAGTGTCGCGTCCCGTTAGTGGCTGCGCGGAAGAGACTGAAGCGATTCCGCCATCAGGCGGAGCCTGTCGACATCATCGTCCGTTCAGCAACTTCGAGGACGCGACACTAGCATGCTGCTCGTTATGTCAGCAGATGAGCAGCTTATCAGACCAGATGAAACGCCGCCGGCCGCCACGATCCAGGGCTTCTCTCCCGCGCAAAGACGCAGCCTGACTGAAGTTGTGATTGAGCAGTTCGCACACTACCTAGACTCGGGCGACATCAAGCCAGGGCAGGCCATCCCGTCTGAACGCGAGCTGATGCGAGCTCTTGCTGTAGGGCGGTCTACAGTACGCGAAGCGCTCCGCGCCCTTGTCGCGCTTGACATTCTTGAGTCGTGTCCTGGAAAGGGCTACTTCGTCAAGCGGCTCCCGGGAAGTGTGCAACAAAACCTTGCCCAATTCGTGGCAACGGAGTCTCTGTTCATAGACCTCATGGAGGCACGTATGTACCTAGAGCTCAGCATTGCAGAGCTGGCTGCTCAACGGGCTGAGCCGTCGGACATAGCGTACCTCGAGGATGCGTACCATGAGGTCCAGCTCGCGGTTGCGTCGAACGGGCCGACGATCGAGCACACTGTCAAACTCCACTACGGTCTCGCCAAGGCTACGCACAACGCTGTCTTCGCTCTCCTCATGGAAACCATCATGCCGATCATCGTCGACAAGATGCGCAGCCTTCCGCTTTCGTCGGCAGAGACGCTTCAGCTCGGAGAACAGATGATTGAAGGTCTGCGCAATGGAGATCCTGAGCAGATGCGCAGCATCATGGCCCACCACCTATCTCGATCGAGAGCCCTCTACATGGAAGCCATTGCCCGAGGTTGGCCAGGGCAAGGCGGCTCTTGCGCATCTGCCAGAACAAGCGGCTCGGAGCAGGAAAGGAGAAGAGGCCCAGTTTGACCATACAAAAGGAGGGAAGGCATAACGCAATCTAGGAGGTTGGGTAGTCAGTAGCTGGTCCTTCTCTGAAGGAGGTTGCAGTGCGTCGCTTGATAGTCGTATCCTTTCTCATCTTGCTGGGAATCTGTAGCTTCTCTGTGCTCGGCAGCGCAGGGACTTCGGACCAGGAGTTCGTAGTAGCCATCACTGTTCTCGGAGACCACTTCGATCCTCACAGACCCCCAGGCAACGCGGCATACCCTCTGATGGCGGTCTTCGACGGACTTACGCGGCTCAATACCGACGGAGAGCTGTGTCCATCGCTCGCGCAGAGCTGGGAAGCCGTCGATGAGACGACGTGGCGGTTCCACCTGAGGAATGATGTCTCGTTCCACAATGGCGAGCAATTCACAGCAGAGGTAGTGAAGCAAAACATCGCTCGCATGCTGGATCCCAAGGAACCTCGGGCGAGCTACTTCTTCAGTTCGATCGTGAGCTACGGTGTAGTCGACGACTACACGATCGACGTCGTCACCGTGAGGCCGGATCCCCTCATGCCGTACAAGGTGTCGGGCCTGTTCGTGGGTCCCGCGAGCATGGTAGGAAACCCGAAGAGCGACCAGTTCAACGCCCACCCTGTCGGAACGGGTCCATTCGAGTTCGTCGAGTGGATCAAGGGAGAGCGCATTGTCCTGCGTGCCAACAAGACGTACTTCCGGGGAGCGCCCGCCTTCAGCCGGGTGGTCTTCCGTGAGATTCCGGATGCCTCCTCGCAGATTGCCGAGCTTCTCGTCGGCGGGGTAGATATCATCGAGCAGGTCCGGTCGGAGTTCATCGCAAAGATCGAGGCTTCGGGGGTAGCGCACATTGCCGTGGCTCCCGGCGCTCAGAATCAGGTGGTTGGATTGCGTCCGGACATCGCTCCGTTCTCGGACAAGCGAGTCCGTCAGGCAGTCAACTACGCGCTGGACATCGAGTCCATCATCTCGGCGATCCTTGGAGGCTATGCCCACCATCAAGCTACGCCGATCCACCCCTCCGATTTCGGGTTCAACCCCGATGTTCTACCGTACCCGTACGACCCAGCGAAAGCGCGAGAGCTCCTGGCCGAGGCAGGGTACAAGGACGGACTGAAGGTAGACTTCGCGATCTCCTCCGGGGTTGGTGGCTCGAGCTACGCGGAAGTGGCGCAGGCGATTGCCTTCCAACTCGGGGAGGTCGGGATTCAGGCGAGCATCGTGAGTATGGACTTCGCGACGCTGCGCCAGCGCCTGTACACAGACAAGTCGATCTCTCCCATGTACTGCTGGAACTGGAAAACCTGGTTCAACGATCCGGACATCGTCATGTTCGGCCTGTACTACTCCGACACGTACAGCAACATGATCGATGATCCGACCCTCGACGCGATGATCCTCGACGCGCGGTTCTGCATGGATGCGGAGAAGCGGTCGGCGCTCTACAAGGAGCTACAGGCCTTGATACGGGAAGAGGCCTACTACGTTCCTCTCTACTACCTTGAAAACATCTACGCAGTGAGCAACCGCATCTCGTGGACACCGCGAGTGGATGAGCGGATCTACGTATACGATGCGGTTCCGGCAGGAGGGGTGGGGAAGTAGTCTCGGAGCCGGGGGCCTCTGGTTGCGTCCTACGTTTTCGCGGTGTGACCAGAGGCTCCACTTCCTGATCGAATGACGAAATTCGTGATTCGCCGACTCCTGCAATGCATCCCTGCGCTCTTCGGCGTGGTGTGCGTCGTATTCATCATGACGCATGCCATTGGGAACCCGATTGCTGCGCTCCTCCCCCCCGAAGCATCGGAAGAGCAGTACCATCAGCTCGAGGAAGCACTCGGGTTCGACAAGCCGCTCGGCCAGCAGTTCATCGGGTATTGGCGGAACGCGTTGCGAGGCGACTTTGGGTCGTCATACTGGCTGAACCAACCTGCCCTTGGCATCGTCCTTCAGAGGCTCCCCGCTACGATCGAGTTGGCATTGGCGGCGCTCCTCATCGCGATCGTGCTCGGGATCCCCGCAGGAATCTGTGCGGCAGTGAAACGCAACTCCGTGGTTAGCACGGCGGTGAGCGTTGTCTCCGTCCTAGGAATGTCGATGCCGGACTTCTGGCTTGGGATGATCCTGATCCTGTGGTTTGGGGTGTCTCTGCGCTGGCTGCCGATCTCCGGACGGGGAGGGGTCGAGCACCTGGTCTTGCCTGCGTGCGCGCTGGGAATCCGGATGATGGCAATCCTGGCCCGGTTGATGCGAGCGGACATGCTGGACGTTCTCTCGCAGGACTACGTGCGAACGGCTTGGGCTAAGGGGCTTCGCCGTTCCGTCGTAGTCTCAAAGCACGCGGTGAGAAACGCACTGATCCCCACGATTACGATGATTGGCTTGCAGTTTGGAGCCCTGATTGGAGGCGCAGTGGTTGTTGAGAGCGTTTTCGGGTGGCCGGGCGCGGGGCGCCTTCTCCTGCAGGCTATCGAACGCAGGGACTACCCCCTGATCCAGGCAGCCGCACTGGTCCTCGCCATTGCGTTTCTCGCGATCAACCTCCTGGTTGATCTCGTCTACGGTTTCGTCGATCCGAGGATCAGGTATGAGTAGTGGAGGAGCTGTGATCGTGATCAGACGACTCTGCCGGAGTCGACTGCTCGTCGTGGGCGTCTTGCTCTCCGTACTGCCGCTAGCGTTTGCGATAGCGGCTCCGCTCATCGCGCCGCACCCTCCCAACGAGCAGACCCTCTCCGACCGGTTCCTCCCGCCGCTGTCATCAGGTGCGCGGGGATACCACCTCCTGGGGACCGATGCGCTAGGACGAGATCTGTTGAGTCGCATCATCTACGGTGCCCAGATCTCGATGCTCGTTGGCGTTACGGTGGTCATCATTGGGGGGCTGCTCGGGACAGGTGTTGGCATCGTCGCCGGGTACTGGGGTGGAGCAATCGACGCACTGCTGATGAGGATTGTCGATGTGTTCCTCGCGTTTCCCTTCCTTCTTATCGCGTTGGTCTTGATGGCTATGCTCGGGTCAGGTCTGTCGAAAGTCATCATTGTGCTCGGGCTGACCAGTTGGGTTCCTTACGCCCGCGTAGCGCGCGCCCAGGTCTTGGGTGTCAAGGAGAGGGAATTCGTCGAGGCATCTCGCGCGATCGGAGCGGGTCGAGGACGCATCATCGCGAGACACATTGTCCCTAACGTGATGTCATCCGTGATCGTCATTGCCTCATTCCGTGTCGCGGCGGCGATTCTCAGCGAGGCGACGTTGAGCTTCCTGGGGGTTGGGGTCCCCCCTGGGACGCCCTCGTGGGGCGGGATCCTAAGTGAAGGGCGCCCGTACATGTTGGTCTCTTGGGGACCGACGGTCTTCGCGGGCGTGATGATCATGCTGACTGCGCTGAGCTGCAACCTGATTGGGGACGGGGTGAGGGACCTCCTCGATCCACGATGGCGCAAGTGAGCCAGCATTCTGGTCGTCCGGACAGAACGCTACATCACAGCGCACGGCCGGATGGCTGCCATGGACGTACAGGCGGCGGACGGTGGGGAGCGTGGCCACGAGACTGATGCTGGATGCAAGAGCACACCGAGCCCTCCTCAGGGGCTGGGCGGAAGCGCAATACCGATGGCGAGGGGTGTCCCGCGGGTCAGGTGCTTGCGGAGCAGTGCAACTGCAGGAGCTGCATCAGCTCTTGCTGGGCAAACCACCCCGGGACCCTCACTGTCGGATCGGAGCGCCCGCAGATCGACGTAGAGAGGATGACGGCAGGAAGCGAAGGGAGACCATGTGAACGGAGAACAGACCTACCGGAGCCGAGTGACTCGCGTCCAGCGGGAGATGGCGCAGCGCGACCTGGATGCGATGATCCTCTACAAGCCTCAGAACACGTTCTACCTCAGTCACTTCAACGCGCTCATCTACAGCCGCCACGTTATCGCGGTGGTCACCCGGAATGACGAGCCATGCCTGATCGTGCCCAGACTGCGAGTGGACCACGCCAAGTCCGAATCCCGGATTCGAGACATCCGCGCGTATCACAAGATCCGACTGTCTGACGCTCCTTCGACGGTGGCGAGTGACCCCTACGAACTGCTCCGAGACGTTCTTCAGGAACGCGGTGTTGCGGACGGAACAGTGGGAGTGGAGAGAGACTACCTCACGCTCAACATGTGGAGGGATGTACAGAAGATCCTCCCCTCCGCCCGCTTTGCTGATGTTGCGCCGATGTTCGACCAGATCCGGATGGTCAAGGATGCGGAGGAGATTGAGATGACCCGCAAGGCCGCCGCGATCACGAACGTAGGGATGAGAGCAGCGCTTGGGAAGACGAGGATCGGCGCGTCGGAGATCGAGATCGCGGTCGCGGCCATGGCGGCAATGCAAGAGTTCTGGATGGCGAACTGCCCGGACGATGAGGTGGCGGGGTTCGGGGGGGGCGAGGGATGGGCGTTCAATGAGCTGTGGTGCCTGTGCACGTCGAAGCGGGGGACGGTTGCCTTGGACTCGCCGACCTCGCGGAGGCTGACGGCGGGCGACAACCCATTCATTGGCGTGATGGCGACGGTGAACGGGTACCACGCGGAGAACGAGCGTACGCCAATCGTCGGTGGGGCTGCTCCGCACAAGGTACGTGCCTTTGAGGCTCACCTGGAGGCGACGCGTGCCATGCTGCCGAGGATTCGGCCAGGCGCGTCCTGCGCGGAGGTGGCCCAGGCGGCAGCCGACATCTACGAGAAGCGCGGCTACTCGGGGAACGTGCCAGCGCGTGCCGGGCACTCGATCGGCCTATCTGGACACGAAGGATTCTCCTTCGCCCTGACCGACCACACGATCCTGCAGGAGAACATGGTGGTCTCCGTGGAGCCGGCCCTGTCCTTTGAGGAGTATGGGTGGGTCGGCAACTCGAACACATACCTCGTGACGAAGACCGGCTGTGAACTTCTTACGGACTACCGGGTGAACGAGCTGATCATGCTCTAGGGCGGGCGGTCTGGCGCGGCTGTCCGACGGCGAGAGCTTCCCCGACGGCCTTGTGTTTCCGTGGGGCAGACGCGATCGGTGTAGACCGGTGTCTGGGCGTTTGAAGGAATGCAAGGATGGAGCGAAGCATGGCAGTGGAACGGGCAGTGGTCATGGCTTGTGAGGACAACGTCGTGACGGCGATCTGCGATCTCCCTGCGGGAGAGATGGTCCGGATCTCGGAGGAGGAACGGGTGGAGCTCCGAGACCCCATCGCTTTCGGGCACAAATTCGCTCGCACGGCGATTCCGAAGGGAACGTACATCGTCAAGTACGGGGCGCGCATTGGACGCGCCACGTCGAACATCCGGCCAGGAGAGCACGTGCACATCCACAATGTGCAGGACATTGTCGATGAAGTCCGAAGGGATGCCCGATGAAGACGAGCGTACTGGGGTATTGGAGAAAGGATGGGACAATCGGCGTCCGAAACCACGTGGCTGTGATCGCGACCGTCTTGTGCAGCCGCCACGTGGCGGAGGAGATCGCGCGACAGACCGGCGCGGTGGCGATTACTCACGAGCGCGGGTGCCTTGAGCTGGGTGACACGAAGGCTCACACGGAGCTGGTGCTGCGCAACGCGATCGGACACCCGAACATTGGGGCGGCCCTCGTCGTTGGGCTCGGGTGCGAACAGGTGTCGGCCCGACGATTGGCGGAGACGGAGGCCGGGAAGCCGGTCCGCTGGATCGACATCCGAGCGACAGGCGGCACAACGAAGGCGATTGCGGTGGGGATCAAGCTGGCTCGCGCACTGTCGAAGGAGATCGAAGGACGCGCCCGAGAGCGTGCCGGACTCGATGAGCTTGTGGTCGCGACGCAGTGTGGGAGTTCTGATACGGCGGCCGGGATCGCATCGAACCCTGCCGTTGGGATCGTGGCAGACTGGGTTGTCCATGCGGGGGGAACCGTCATCCTGGGCGAGACGCCGAGTCTGTATGGAGCAGCCGGCGTCCTGGCCGAGCGGGCAGCCACCCCGGACACAGCGGCGCGGATCCTCGAGATCACGGACAACATCGAGCGCTACTACGCGCGCATGGGGCGAAGCCTCCGGGAGGCCAATCCTACTCCGGGAAACATCGAGCGGGGCCTGACGACACTGGTAGAGAAATCGTTGGGCGGCATTCGAAAGGCCGGAACCACCCCCATCAAAGGGGTGGTTCGCCCCGCCGAACGGGTCTGTGGAAAGGGTCTCTGGATCATGGATACAAGCCTTGGCTTGGGCACGCACGTCAGCACAGACATGCTGTGCGGCGGCGCCCAGGTCATGCTCTACACGACAGGCGGAGGAAACCCTATGGGATCGCCCCTTGGGCCCGTGATCAAGATCGCCGCGACTCCGGATACCGTAGCGGCCATGCAGGATAGCCTCGACTTCGACGCGTCTCCGGTCATCCAAGGAACCGAGACGTTGGCGGAGTGCGGGGAACGGCTGGTGTCATGTCTGCTCGACGTCGTCAACGGCAAACCCACAAAGGCAGAACAGCTCGGCTCGTATGCCTTTGCCATCGGGACCATCGCATCGTAGGGAAGCAGGTGTCGCGACGCGAATGGGGTGGGGAGTAAGCGGCAGGAGGTAAGGATGAAGACCGTAGGCATCAGGGATCTAGAGCGATACGCGTTCCTATCCGACGTGGCGATCTCGCCCGATGGCACGTGCGCCGCCTTTGCGGTCAGCCGAATGCGCATCGTGGAAAACAAGTACAGTACGGAAGTCTACCTCGCAGACCTTGACGGACGCGGGGTTCGTTGCCTGACGTCGTTGGGAAACGTCGGCTCCTTCTGCTGGGGGGAAGGGGGCAAAGCCATTCTCGCGGCCGTGCCGCACAAGGAGGGTTCGTCTCTCCGCCGAGTGGACGTACGTAGCGGCGAGATGGCCGAGCTTGCCAGTGTTCCGTTCAGGATCGAGAAGCTCACCGCCTTCGGCGAGGATGCCGTCATCTACATGGTTCGTGTGCGGTGCCAGGAGGTCGGCCGGTTCTCCGGCGGGGACTGCGAAGTCCTCGACGAGATCCCGTTCTGGCGCGAGGGGAAGGGATTCACGAACAAGCAGCGATGGCACCTGCACTGTCTGGACGTCCGGACAGGTGTGGAACGTGAGCTGGTGGGCGGGCTTTTCGATGTCTCGGCCTTCAGCTGCCAGGGCCGTCGGATCGTCTATTCGGGCAAGGAGTTCTCCGAGAAGGCTCCACTCACTGAGGAGCTGTGGGTCCTGGATACGTACACGGGAAGCCGGACGTGTCTGTCCCGGGATCAGTTCGCTTTCTCCGGGGTGAACGGGACCCCCACGCCGGTCTTCCTCTCTCAGGACTCCGTGGCCATGCTCGGCACGGACATGAAGAAGCGAGGATGGAGCCAGTCCTGGGATGTGCTCGTGTTCGACCTTCGGACGGGGACGGTGATCACCCCATCGCCTGATTGGGGCGAACATCACTTGGGGACTCCGGGCTTTCAGAGAGTCGGCTCGGACTGCCGCTTCGGTGCCGGCCCGATGAGCCGAGCCGATGGCGGGGCCTTCTACTTCACGGTTTCGGAGAAGGGGACGTCTCCCTTGTACTCGGTCGACGGCAACGGCCACGTCCGCAGCGTGGTCGCGCTGGACGGGACAATCGACTCCTACGATGTGCGGGACGGAAAGGTCGTGTATGTCGCCCTCCGTTCCGATGCGCTTCAGGAGTTGTTCGTATCGCGGGAGGGAGTTGAGCACCAGCTTACGCACCTCAACGACGGCGCCCTCTCTGGGCAGACGATCGCAATTCCTGAGCGCTTCGAGGTAGCGGCGAAGGACGGGAGGAAGATCGACGCGTGGCTGATCAAGCCGCCCGGGTTCGTGGAGCACAAGAAGTACCCCGCGATCCTGGAGATCCACGGTGGGCCGAAGGCAGCGTTCGGCGGCGTGTTCTTCCACGAGTTCCAGGTTCTGGCCGCACGGGGGTACGTCGTCGTCTACTGCAACCCCCATGGATCGGCCGGGTACGGGGATGACTTCGCGGAGCTGCGAGGACGTTACGGGGAGATCGACTACGACGACTTGATGAGCGTCGTCGATCACGTGGTGACGGTCTATCCGTTTGTGGATTCGGACAGGCTGGGAGTAACCGGAGGCTCCTATGGAGGCTTCATGACCAACTGGATCATCGGTCATACCAATCGCTTCCGCGCCGCTGTCTCCGCTCGCTCGATCTCCAACTGGATTCACATGTTCTGCACCTCGGGGATTGGGTACTACCACGCGCCGGATCAGATCAGAGATACCCCCTGGAGCGATCTCGCCGGCGATCGGCTGTGGCGGGCGTCTCCTCTCCGCTATGCCGACCGTGTGAAGACTCCGACTCTGTTCCTGCAGTCGGAGTACGACTACTCCTGTTGCGTGACCGAGGCAATCCAGATGTTCACTGCCGTGCGCTACCACGGTGTGGACAGCCGGATGGTCATGTTCCATGGAGAGAGCCATGGGCTCTCTCGAGACGGTCGGCCGGCCAATCGTGTGCGGAGGCTTGAAGAGATTGTCACCTGGTTTGACAGCCACCTCTAGCGGTGTAGGCCGCAGCTTCTGCCGGGCACGGCGGACACAGGATTGCTTTTGAGGGGAAGGCTGAGTGTCGCCGGCAGGCAAGCCCCTTCTCGCTATGGGGAAGGATGCTGGGGCGGTGGAGCATGTGCGAGTATGGTGCGAGCATATGACCGCAACTGCTAGGGAGAGCGCGTGCCTGGCGAGAGCCGGTTGTCGCGAGATCGAGGTCCAGGCGGGCGGGACGTCAAGGTATGAACCAGGCTTCAGACAGCGGGAGCGCCTTCGGTCGCCCGACCGCCCGTGCCCTCCCGGAATCCAGAACCGCTGTCGGGAAGGAGGAGTTGCGGAAGATGCCACATGGAGCTGGTGGGAAGATCCGGGGCACCGGGGCTCCCCGCCAGAGGCAGTGTCCGGGAGCCGAGATGAGAGAGGTCCGAGCTAGTGTCGCGTCCGCGAAGTCGCTGAACGGACGATGATGTCGACAGATTCCGGACAATGGCGGAATCGCTCAAGCTCTTGCGCGCAGCCATTGACGGGACGCGACACTAGTCGTCTACCGCTGAGGGAGGCCATCGGTGCCGCACGTCATTGTCAAGATGCATCCGGGACGAAGCGAAGAGAAGAAGAGGCAGCTGGCTGACGCTATCGTCAAGGACGTTGCCAGCATTGCCGGTTGCAGCGAGGATGCGGTCTCGCTGGCCATCGAGGAGATACCGCCGGGTAGGTGGGACGAGGAAGTTCACAAGCCCGATATCCTCGGCCGAGAAGAGAGCCTGTACAAGAGGCCCAGACGACCTAGCCCCGGAGGGATGTCGACACATCACACCTCATGACTGGCTGTGCCCGGGGTTGGGCCGGTTGGAGTCCGCGGGTGTGGTTGCGGGGTGGTTGACCGCGAAGGGAGTCGACAAGAAGCGACCATCGCCTCGATCTTCGGTTCTAGGAAAAACGGGCCGACGCACGTCGGCGCCGCGGGGGAAGCGACGGTCAGAGAGAAGGTAGGCAACCTGGCGTGGCTGCGCAAGCAGCTGGAGACAGAAGACAACGACCTGTTGCGTGAGCTCGTGAAGGCCGTTGTCGAGGAACTGATGAGCGCCGATGCGGACGCCGTGTGCAGCGCTGTCTACCGCCAGGCGTCCCCCGAGCGCGCACGAACCAGCGCACGGGGTACCGTGAGCGGCGGTGGGACACGCGAGTTGGCGCGATTGACTTCGTCGTTTCGCGTCTACGCAAGGGCTCGTACTTCCCTGACTGACCGCTCGGGCCACTTCTGGGGCTGGACGCGGTCACGCAACGCTGCCGCGAAGGGGCCGAGTCGTGGACGTCGTCGCGGTCGTGGCGGCGGGCGTCAACGCCGACGGACGTCGCGAAGTGTTGGGAGTGGACATCGTGACGAGCGAGGACGGCGCCGGGTGGGAGGCGTTCCTCGGATAGCTCGTCGAGCGGGGCCCCGACGGCGTCGACCTTGTGATCTCCGACGACCACCAGGCCTCAAAGCCGCTCTGGCGAAGGAACTGCCCGGGACCTCCTGGCAACGTCGCCGAGCCCACTTCATGCGCAACGTGTTGGCAAAGGTACCGAAGCCAGCTCAGGACCTTGTTGCGACGCTGATTCGCTCGGTGTTCGCGCCGCCAGCGGCCGACGAGGTGCGGGCTCAACTGGGTCGGGTCGTCAAGCTGCGGCCTCGCTTCCCGAAGGCAGCCAAAGCTCTGGAAGATGCCGCGGAGGACATCCTGGCGTTGAGCACGTTTTCCAAGGCGGTATGGCGGCAGATCCGGTCGAGCAACCCGCAAGAGAGGTTGAACCGCGAGATCCGGCGGCGGACGGACGTCGTGGGCATCTTCCCCAACCGAGCAGCGATCATCCGGCTCGTCGGGGCTGTCCTCGCCGAGCAGACCGACGAGTGGGCGGTCAGTCGGACGTGCATGACGCAGGAGTCACTGGCTCAGGCGACAGCACGTCGGACCTCAAGCACACCGGCAAAGGAGGAACCCGCGTTGGTCGCGCAGCTCGTCGCGTAACCGCTCACCGAAGCGAGCCGATACACCACCTTGACGGACGCGGCGCGGGGGGACCTGTAACCCCGGCCGTCCGAAGCGAACGGCCGCTGTGCGGACGGCGGCCACCCATGGGGTGGCGACGGAGTCCGCTGCTTGAGAGGTTGCGAACTCGGGAGGTCAAGGTGGCTTCGAACGTGAAGCGAGCGAGGGGGCAGGAGTGCCCCCTCGCTCGCCTTACGCCCGGAGGGACTTGAGACCCCTGGCCGCACTTCGTGCGGCTCGGGAGTTCGCCGTTCGACAGGTCGCGAACTCCAGAGGATCAAAGGTGACTCCAGACAGAAAGCGAGCGAGGGGCCCTATGGACCCCTCGCTCGCTTTACGCCCGGAGGGACTTGAACCCCCAACCCCCGGTTCCGAAGACCGATGCTCTATCCAGTTGAGCTACGGGCGCATGGGGCAACCCTTCGGGTTGCTCGGGAGTTCCGCGCTTCCGCGCAGAACTCCTCTCCTTGATCCGACCGCTCGGGAGTCTGCCACCCAGACTCCTTCTTCATCCGATCACAGCCAAGGAGTTCGCTGTGCGAACTCCTCTTCATTGACCTGTGTGGGGCGTCCCACTTGCTACGGGTCACAGACTACGTGCCCATTCTCTGGGAGGAGCGACGGGGCTCGAACCCGCAACCCCTGGGACCACAACCCAGTGCGCTAGCCATTGCGCCACGCTCCCCATCGATGCGCGCCCGGGAGGAATCGAACCTCCGGCCCACGGCTTAGAAGGCCGTTGCTCTATCCCCTGAGCTACGGGCGCAGGGGGCAACCCTTCGGGTTGCTCGCGAGTTCGGCTACGCCGAACTCGTGCTAGATCGAGTCGCTCGGCAGTTCCGCGCTTGTGGGCGGAACTGCAGTCTCGTCATCCGCTTGCTTCGGAGTTCGCTTGACGAACTCCGAAGCTCCAGGATCGCCGGCAGACGACAACCTGCCGCCTTCCCTGGCGAGTCGGATTCTAGCGCGCCCGCGGGCTTGGGACGAATCCACCGGACCCGGCAGAGCGAGAGACGGGGATCGAACCCGCATCACCGGCTTGGAAGGCCAGCGCTCTACCATTGAGCTACTCCCGCGGCCAAATCGGAGAGGCCGGATTCGAACCGGCGGCCTCAGCGTCCCGAACGCTGCGCGCTAACCAGACTGCGCCACTCTCCGTGCGGCCACCTTATCGTGGCCAGCTCTCTTGCTCGCCGAGCCTAGAGCGCGATGAACCCGACGCGCCCTTCGCGGAGTACGGTCAGGATGACCTTCGTACCCTGCTTCAACTCCGCGACGGCCTTGTTCCAGTCCTCGACCGACGAGATCGGCTGGCGATTGACCTCGAGGACGACGTCCCCTTCGGTCAGTCCGGCCTTGCCGGCGCGGCTGTCGGCGGCAACGCTCATTATGACCACGCCGTCTGTCGAATTCAATCCCAGATGCTGAGCGACAATCGGCGTGATCGGTCCGACCGTCAGGCCGAGAGCCGTCGTCGCCTCGGTCTGCGGAACGTTCCCCTGGTAGTTCGCCAGGGTTTCCTCGTCCGGACGTTCGGCCAGGGTGGCCTGGAGCACGAGGCGTTCTCCCGACCGCACGACTTCGACCTCTACCGTGGAGCCGACGCGCAGCAGCGCCACGGTCCTCGATAGGTCGTCGGCGGAGGCGATCGCGGCATCTCCGACGCGTACGATCACGTCGCCCGTCTTGATCCCCGCCTTGTCCGCAGGATCGCCGGGGAAGGCCTGGGCCACGACAGCGCCGGGGATACTCGGGTCGATCCCGAACTCCTTGACGGACTGCGGACCCACGTTGGTGATGGCGACGCCGAGCCATCCGCGGACAACAGCGCCGGATGCCACCAGCTGACCCAGCACGTCTTTGACGCCGTTGATAGCGACCGCGAAGTTGATCCCTTCGATCGAAACGCCCGCCCCGGACGACCGGGCGATCATCGTGTTGAGTCCGATGACCTCTCCTCGCGCGTTGACGAGCGGGCCGCCGCTGTTGCCCGGGTTGATCGCGGCGTCGGTCTGAATTAGGTTGTAGTAGCGTCCCGTTCCCTCAGGCTTCGTGATGTCCCGGCCGACGGCGCTGATGATCCCCATCGTGACCGTGTAGGAGAGCCCCAGCGGGTTGCCGATCGCGATCGCCCAATCGCCGATCTCGATCGCATCGGAGTCGCCGAGCGTTGCCACGGCAAGCCCGGCCGTGTCCCCGCGAAGCCGGAGCACCGCGACGTCAAGCATCTCGTCGGAGCCGACGACGTCGGCCTCCCACTCGTTCCCCGAGACGTCGGTCACGGTGATGGTGTTCGCTTGGGCCACCACGTGAGCGTTGGTCAGGATCAGCTTCTCGTCGCCGTAGGCGATGACGACGCCCGACCCCATCGCCCGGCTCTCGCGCTCCTGGGGCGTCGTGCCCTGCGGCGTGTTGAAGAAGTACTGAAAAAAACGGTCCCCAAACAGGTCCGCGTAGGGGTTGTTGGCGGTGACGGTCGCCGTCACGTCGATGCGGACAACGGCCGGACCGGCCGCGGCGATCGCCGCCTTGACGGCGGCTTGACCGGAATCGGCGATCGATTGGTTCAGCGATAGAGCGGTGGCGCTGTTCGCGGCAACCGCGGTGATCGGTTGAACTGCGACGGCGACGTCGGACGCCGTCATCCAGGCGACGGTGAGTCCGCAGCCCACGGCTGCGAGGGCAAGCAATCCTGCTAGGAGTCTCTTGCGCATGGGATTCCTCCTCCGTGTATAGTCGTTCGAGAATGACCACTCCCTACTCACTGTAGAAAGGAATGTGAACGGATGGTGAAGGACTCCCGGCACGCCAGTGGACCCGCGTCCGAAGAACGCACGTCCATCCGAGCGATCGCCGCGTTCTCCGGCGGCCTCGACAGCACTCTGGCCGCCACGCTGGTCCACCGCACGGGCATCGGCGTCCTCCTCCTCCACGTCAAGCACCTGTGGAGCGGCGGACGGGAAGCCGAGGAGAGGCTCCGCGCGGCGGCGGATCGGGTCGGCCTCCCCCTTCGGATCGTCGACGCCTCGGTCGACCACCTGGACGTCGTCCGACATCCCAAGCACGGCTACGGCGCCGGAGTGAACCCGTGCGTCGACTGTCACATCTTCATGCTCAAGATTGCGAAGCGGCTGATGGAGGAGGAGGGAGCGCACTTCGTCGTCACGGGCGAGGTCCTCGGCCAGCGGCCCAAGTCGCAGCACTACAAGGCGTTGCTCGAGGTCGCGGAGGAGAGCGGGCTCGGAAGTCGCCTTGTCCGGCCGCTGTCAGCGAACCTCCTCCCGGACACCCTTCCCGTCGAGCGTGGGTGGCTGCGGCGCGAAGACCTCCTGTCCATCCAGGGGCGCGGACGGGACGCCCAGCAGGCGCTCGCCGAGCGCCTGGGAATCCGTGACTACCCTCAACCCGCCGGCGGGTGCCTGCTCACGGAAAGGGTTTACGCGACGCGGGTGCGCGACGCGTTCGCCCACGTCGGCAAGGACAACGTCGGAGCCGAGGAGTTCGAGCTTCTCGGCGTCGGCCGGCACTTCCGCCTCTCCGAGGACTTCAAGGTCATCGTCGGCCGGGACGAGGGTGAGAACGCGGCCCTGACACGGCTCGCCGGGGGTCGAGTTCGCATGGAACCGGTCGAGGTCATGGGGCCGACGGTCCTCGTCGAGGGCTTGCCGAGCGTGGACGACCTCGCGCTCGTCGCGGCGCTCGCATCCCGCTACTGCGACCACGCCGGGCGTGACCCGATTCAATGGAGGGTCCTCCGATCCGGGTCCGAGACGCTCCTCGACGCCGTTCCACTCGATCCGGCCGACCCACGCATCGCCGGGTGGCGACTCGGCGGGTAGACACGCCTTGCCCTACATGATGAGGGAGAACGCTTCCTGTCGGGACGCTGGGTTCTTGTGGAAGCTCCCACGGAGCGCCGAGGTTACCATCGTCGAGCCGGTCTTCTTGACGCCGCGCAGCGTCATGCACAGGTGGGTCGCTTCGAGGCGCACGAGGACTCCGAGCGGATCGAGGCGCTGGACCAGGGCGTCGGCGATCTGCGACGTTAGGCGCTCCTGGAGCTGCGGCCGGGCCGCCGCGATGTCGACGACGCGCGCGAGCTTGCTCGCGCCGACGATGCGCCGTCCCTGGGGAATGTAGACGACGTCGGCCGTTCCCATGAACGGGAGCAGGTGGTGTTCGCAGATCGAGAA
>JAQTNX010000003.1:0-6088 GCA_028713635.1 Candidatus Bipolaricaulis sp. | reverse complement strand
ATCTCGTCGTACGGCTCGTCGTAGACAACGCCCAGTGCCTCGGCGGGGTCGACGCGCATCTGCGAGAAGAATTCCGCGTACATCTCCGCCACGCGCCGCGGCGTGTTGGCCAGCACATCGGAGTTCAACAGATCCTCTCCGATGCCGGCGAGCATTTCGCGCACGCCCTTCTCGATCCGCTTCTGATCCATCCCGACCTCCCGCCGCAAGGATAGAGAAGAGCCGAAGTGCGAACAACCTCCCGGAGGTCCTCCCGAGAGCCATCGGAACCGCGTCTTGAGGAAGGGCGGCCGGTTTCCTCGCCGCCCTGGGGACGGCATGCTGAGGGAAGGGCGGCCGGTTTCCTCGCCGCCCTGCGGACAGCACGTTGAGGAAGGGCGGCCGGTTTCCTCGCCGCCCTGCGGACAGCACGTTGAGGAAGGGCGGCCGGTTTCCTCGCCGCCCTTGGGACGGCATGTTGAGGAAGGGCGGCCGGTTTCCTCGCCGCCCTGGGGACAGCACGTTGAGGAAGGGCGGCCAGTTTCCTCGCCGCCCTGGGGACAGCACGTTGAGGAAGGGCGGCCGGTTTCCTCGCCGCCCTTGGGACGGCATGTTGAGGAAGGGCGGGCAGTTTCCTCGCCGCCCTGCGGACAGCACGTTGAGGAAGGGCGGACAGTTTCCTACACTCTCCGACCGGGTCCGGGACCCCCGCTGACGCAACGCGTCGGGCGAGGGACGAGGAGGAACGCATGACGGTACCGCAGGGATATCGAGTCATCGCAGAGAAGTCCTACGAGCGATCCAGCGCGCATCGCGGCTACACGGGGAAGACCCTCTACGTCAACGTAGGCACCGGCACCATCGAGGAGCGCCTCGTGACGCAGCAGATGAAGGACGTCTTCATCGGCGGACGCGGGTTCGGCCTGTGGCGACTGTGGAACGCCGTCGACGCGTCCACCACGTGGGACGATCCGAAGAATGAGATCGTCATCTCGTCGGGGCCGATCGGCGGGATCACCCAGTACGCGGGAACCGGAAAATCGCTTGTCGTCAGCCTCTCGCCGACCACCGGGTGCGTCATCGACTGCAACGTCGGCGGGTACTTCGGACCGTATTTGAAGTTCGCCGGCTGGGACGCCCTCGAGGTTCAGGGAAAGGCGAAGAAGGACGTGATCGTCGTCGTTGATGAAGCAGACGGCGTCGTGCGCCTCCTCGAGTGCCCTCACAAGGACGTCAACACCCACGTCCTCGCCGATACCCTGACGAGGGACTTCGCCGACTCCGATGCGCCCAAGGACCTCGTCGCCGTGGCGACCGTCTCGGCGGGGACTGGGGCCGAGCACACGCGACTCGGCTGCCTCAACTTCAGCCTCTATGACATGCGGCGGAAGGGCATCCGCGTCAAGCAGGCGGGCCGGGGCGGCATCGGCTCGGTCTTCCGGAACAAGCGGATCGCGGCCCTCGTCGTCAAGCACCCCGGCGGGGTCAGCGCGGACTTGAACGGCCCCGCCGACGTCGAGCGCCTTCGCAAGGCCGGCGCTCGGATCACGAAAGAGATCCTCGACCTCGACACCAAGCAGAACGACATGCGCAGCGTCGGAACGTCGAACATCGTCGAGGTGATGAACGAGTTCGACCTCCTCCCCGTGCAGAACTTCCGCTTCGGCTCGCACCCCAAGGCCGACGCCATTTCGTCCCCCGTGTGGCGGACGCGGTTCACTCAGGGGTTGCCCGACGGGTGCTGGTTCGGCTGCACCATGGCGTGCGCGCACGCCGTCGACGGTTTCACGGTCCAGACCGGTCCGTACAAGGGACAGAAAGTGATCGTGGATGGGCCGGAGTACGAGACCGCGGCCGGCAGCGCCAACATGGGCATCTTCGAGGCCGACTTCGTGCTCGAGTACAACTTCTACTGCGACACGTACGGAGTCGACACGATCTCCTTCGCGACCGGAACGGCGTTCGTCATGGAGTGCTACGAGGCCGGCGTCCTCGACAAGAAGGCCACGGGTGGCCTCGACCTCCGATTCGGGAACGCCCAGGCGGCGCTCGAGCTTCTGCATCAGATGGCTCGCGGAGAAGGATTCGGCGCGATCGCCGGCCAGGGGATCCGCCGCATGAAGGACCATTTCGTCAAGGCGTACGGCGCAGATCGCGCATTCCTCGACGACATCGGCATGGAATGCAAGGGACTCGAGTACTCCGAGTACGTCACCAAGGAGTCCCTCGCCATGCAGGGCGGGTACGGGCTCGCCAACAAGGGCCCGCAGCACGACGAGGCATGGCTCATCTTCATGGACATGGTGAACAAGCAGCTGCCGACCTTCGCTGACAAGGCGGAGGCGCTGCATTACTTCCCGATGTGGCGGACCTGGTTTGGGCTGATGGGTCTCTGCAAGCTGCCGTGGAACGACATCGAGCCGGCCGACAACCGGACGAAGCACAAGGGAATCGAGGCCGCCAAGGTTCCCGAGCACGTTGAGAACTACGCGAACCTGTTCGCCGGCGTCACGGGGATCGAGGTCACTCCGTCCGACATCATTCGGCAGTCGGAGCGTGTCTACAACTTCCAGCGCGTGTTCAACGTCCGGATGGGGTATGGGACGCGGAAGCATGACGCCATCCCCTACCGTTCGGCGGGGCCGGTGACGGTC
Organism: Candidatus Bipolaricaulis sp.; assembly: GCA_028713635.1. Lineage (GTDB taxonomy): Bacteria > Bipolaricaulota > Bipolaricaulia > UBA7950 > UBA9294 > JAPLGD01. The sequence goes on along the minus strand of JAQTNX010000003.1, from coordinate 3,455 downwards.
GCCGAGTACGAGTCCCGGGCGGAGCGCTACGACACCGCGTTGCGGGACGTGGTCGGCGTGAACCCCACCGCGATGTCGACGGAGGAGAAGGTCAGGGCGCTGCGGACTCACCGCGAGGCCCAGTACGAGAAGCTGATCGACGCCGTCTACGCGCGCCGCGGCTGGACGCAGGACGGGGTCCCGACGCTCGCCAAGCTGAAGGAACTGGGCATCGACTTCCCCGACGTCGTCGCCGTCGTGAAGAAGCACCAGTAGGCGATCCCAAACGGACTCCCTCGGGCGGTCGATCCCCGGCGGGTCGTCCGCCCCGCCTCGGGAGGGCCGAAACGTCGGAGATTGAAATCCCCTCGGCGTTTCAGTAGGATTTTACTGGGTGGTGTCATGGTAGCCAAGCACCAGGAGTCACAGGCCTACGAGGCCGACCAGATCAAGGTGTTGGAGGATCTCGAGCCGGTACGCCTTCGCCCCGGCATGTACATCGGGAGCACCGGCCAGTCCGGGCTGATGCACCTGATCGAGGAGATCCTCGACAACTCGATCGATGAAGCCCTGTCCGGGTTCTGCGACGAGATTCGCGTGACCGTTCACGGCGACAACCGCGTGACCGTCACCGACAACGGGCGCGGCATGCCGGTCGGGATCCACCCCGAGACGGGCATCCCCGCCCTCGAACTCGTCATGATGACGCTCCACGCGGGCGGCAAGTTCGACAACAAGAGCTACCACGTCGCCGGGGGACTGCACGGCGTCGGCGTGTCCGTCGTGAATGCGCTCTCCGAGAACCTCACGGTGGAAGTCCACCGCAACGGGAAGATCTACCATCAGGAGTTCTCTCGCGGACCGAAGACCACCGAGCTCGAGATCGTCGGGGAGAGCGCCCGCACGGGAACGACCACGACGTTCCTCCCCGACTCCCAGATCTTCGGTGAGATCCACTACAACTTTCCCCAGCTGTCCCACCGATTGCGTGAGCTGTCGTACCTCAACGGCGGGCTCAAGATCATCTTGGAGAACGAGGCGGCGGGAATCACGCGGGAGTTCCAGAACGTCGGCGGGATCAAGTCATTCGTCGCCGAGTTGGCGGCGAAGCGCGAGCCGCTCCACCCAAACCCCATCTACCTGAAGGGCGCCGAACAGGACGTCGAGGTCGAGATCGCCATGCAGTTCACGAAGGGGTATGACGAGGCGATCTACGCGTTTGCCAACAACATCAACACCGTGGACGGCGGAACGCACCTCCTGGGGTTCAAGGCCGCGCTGACGAAGTTCCTGAACGACTACGGGCGCGAGAAAAAGATCCTCACGAAAGCAGACCCCAACCTGCGGGGCGAGGACATCCGCGAGGGGCTCGTCGCGATCATCAGCGTCAAGATCCCGAACCCGGAATTCGAGGGGCAGACGAAGACGAAGCTTGGAAACCCAGAAGTGCAAAGCATCACGAGCGACGTCCTGGTCGAGCAGCTGAACCTCATCTTCCAGAAGGACCCCAAGATCGCCCGCCTGATCATCGAGAAGTCGGTGCAGTCGGGACGGGCCCGAATGGCGGCATCCAAGGCGCGGACGCTCGCGCGGAGAAAGGGACCGCTCGCCTCGACCTCCCTCCCTGGAAAGCTCGCCGACTGCTCGAGCCGTGACCCAGATACGAGCGAGATGTTCATCGTGGAGGGAGATTCGGCCGGGGGCAGCGCCAAACAAGGCCGCAACCGCGAGTTCCAGGCGATCCTTCCCCTGCGCGGCAAGGTCCTGAACGTCGAGAAGGCCGGGGTCGCCAAGCTCCTCGACAACGCCGAGATCAAAGCGATGATCACGGCGATCGGCACCGGAATCCGCGACGAGTTCAGCCTCGACAAGCTACGCTACAACCGGCTGATCATCATGGCGGATGCGGACGTCGACGGCGGACACATCTGCGGACTGATCCTGACGTTCTTCTATCGCTACTTGCCGAGGCTCATCCAGCAGGGATGCGTCTACATCGCGAAGCCTCCTCTCTACCAGGTCAAGAACGGGAAGCAGACGATCTACATGCACTCGGACGAGGAGCTCGAAGCGTACCGCCGCGTCAACGCGGGGAACTACACGGTGAAGCGGTTCAAGGGACTCGGCGAGATGAACCCCCAAGAACTCTGGGAAACGACCATGGACCCTGGGAAGCGGGTTCTGAAGAAGATCGAGATCCGCGACGAGTTGGAGGCGGACGACATCTTCTCGACCCTGATGGGCGACGACGTCGCGAAGCGGCGGGCCTTCATCATGGAGAACAGCGACAAGGTGACGTCGCTTGACATCTAGGTAGCGCGAAGGAGGGGGAATGAAGCAGGTAGCGGCTGTCGTGGCGGCGGTCGGCATCCTGGCCGCCGTGACGTGCGGTGTCAGCGCGGCGTCCGCGGGGTTGGGAGTCGGCGTCGACCCGACCGGGCTCTGGATCGTGAGCGCCCTGGCGGAGACGGCCCTCTCGCCGTCGTTCGACCTCCGCGCCGAGGTTGGCTTCGCGGTTTCCGAAGGCACTTCGGGACTGATGCTCGCCATGACGTCGATTCTGTTCCACATGCCGACGCCGCCGGTCGACCCCTACGCGGGCCTCGGCGTCGGCGCGGCGCTGACTCCGCCGCCGTACACGAGCGCCATCGTCTTCGAAGCCGTCGGAGGAGTACGTATCCCTCTCTTCGAACCGGTGGGCCTCTTGACGCAGGCGCGATACCTCGTGCGCTGGTCGGCGTCCGGCTGGACGATGGGTCCGGTCTTCGAGGCCGGCCTGTTCGCCGTGTTCTAGATGGCCTGGGTGGTGGGCGTCGCGCTCGGTGCCCTATCCCTTTTCTGGCTCGGCTGGAACCTCACGCTCGACGCGCTCTGGCAGCCGACCGACCGGGTCACCGTCCGGCGAATCCTGCTCCTTGGCTCCATTCGGCCCGGCGAGCGGGTCGTCGACCTTGGCTGCGGAGACGGTCGAATCGTGGTGGCCGCGGCGCGTGAGTTCGGCGCGCGGGCCGTCGGAGTCGAGATCGATCCATTCCGCGTGCTCTGGGCCCGACTCTACGCCCTCTTCGCGGGAGTACCTCGGAGTGCCCGGATCGTTCGCGGGAACATGTACACCTACGACGTACGCGACAGCGACGTCGTGATCCTGTTCCTCTCCGCCACGTCCAACTTCAAGCTTCAGGAACGACTGAAGAAGACGCTGCGCGCGGGAGCGCGTGTCGTGTCCTACTACCACCCGATGTGGGGATGGGAGCCGGACGTGATCGGAGAGGCCAAGGGCGGCTACCCGATCTACGTCTACCGAATGAGGGCGGCCGATGACCCCGCGGCTGGGTGACCTCGCGGCGGATCTCGGTGTCCCTTGCCCGCCCGACTGGGCGAGGGTCGAGATCACCGGCGTCAGCGACGACTCGCGCACTGTCTCGCCCGGCGTCGTGTTCGTCGCGCATCGCGGGACGCACGACGACGGGCACGCC
>JAQTNX010000002.1 GCA_028713635.1 Candidatus Bipolaricaulis sp. | reverse complement strand
CTCTACCGCAAGGCCGAGGCGGTCGACGCTTCACTGGCCTTGGTCGCAGGAGAGGAGGTGTTCGTCCTCTGACGTGAACTGCACCTCAGCGTACACCCACTTCTACACCACTTGACGGGACGTGGCCGAAGCGTCCCTACTGAGCGAGAACGCTTGCCCGAAGCGCAGCTCTAGCGACAGCCGGGAGTCTTGGACCCAGTCTTCAGCTTTCTACTCGGCTTGAGGGCTGTTGCGACTCGAAGTCGGCCTGTTCTCGCCAGGCTCCTTTCTCACCGCGTGGGCCAGCCGTGGCCAACTTCGAGGCATAGCCTCTATCAGGCGCCGCATCGTGGTAGTCTGAGAGAAGGGCGACCGCGGTCGGTCGTGGGGTTGTAGGTGCATGCGCTTGGACGGAACCGCTCAACGCCGGGAGCGCCCCCTCGATCACCCTCGTCTGTTCGTCTCTCAGCTTCCCGCTGACGAAGCCGGGAACGATCAAGCAGGAGCCACGTCGAACCCGGCACCGAAGGCCTTGAGGTCGCGGATTCCCGACTATCGGTGCTTGTCTCGGCGATCTATGCCCAAAGCTCCACTTCTCACTGCCTCTCTGCGCTGCCGTACTGCTCCTGGAACTCCTTCGAGAACGCCTCCATCAGCCGAAGCGTGGAGTCATAGTAGTTGGATAGAGCAACGAGCGTGTGCCCCGAGGGGTGGTAGGCGCCGAACGCTTCGACGCCGGGGAAGCCGCCTTCGTGGCCGATCCGCCCGGGGCCGGCGAGCTCCGCTGTTTTCCATGTCCTGCCGGGCCACGGACACCGGACCCGGAGAAGCCAACGCGCGCATCTGGCTTCTCCTCAGCTACTCGGCAGCGGCGATCGCCGAGTAGCCCCTGTCACGCCTCACTCTCATGCGGCACTTCGAGGAACCGCACGTCGGCCCTGGCGATACGGTCGTACATGCGAACCAGGCGGCGGTGCGGAGTCCAGTTCACGAGGAACATGGCGAGCGCCTCCCACAGCGCGACCCACGCTGCGATCGTCAATCCTTCGGCGATCACCTTGCCGAGGACGACGTCGCTCACGGAGGGCCGGGCGTTGACCCACACGGATGCCGTGAGAATCGCCGCACCGACTACGAGCAGGACGAGCGAGGTGCGCATCAGGCGGCGCAGCTCGCGGACTTCGAGTTCCTTCAGGTAGAGGAAGTAGTTGTGAAGGCTCGTCTGCACGCGGCACACGGCGGGTTCGTCCACCGGCGCAGCAAGGCTGACCTGAACGAGAAACGGCTCGTTACCGATCTCGCGCACGGAATCGATGATGTACTCGACAAGGCCTTGGTCCAGTTCCTTCTTAAGGTATGGTGCGTGCTTGTCGAAGTCGTCGTACAGGTCGGCGATCCGCGCTGCGGCGATGTCGATGATCACTTCGCCGTCGTTCGTGCGCGAGTAGCGCTCGAGGATTCGCTTCCTCATTCCGACGATCCCTCCACCGCTCCCCTCGGGGCCGGGGCTATTCGTCCTTCAGCTTCTCGTCGACGATGTCGAGGACGATGGAACGAAACGTGACGTCGAACCAGGTCTGAAACGTCGCGAGGTCGCGAACCTTCGGCCACTGCGCCTCGTCGGTCGTCCAGGCGGCAAGCTCCTCTTCGAAGAGGATGTCGAAGCAGAGGGCGACGAGGTCGTCCGGTCCCTGATCGTCGGCGAGCTCCGGGAGGAGGTAGGCGATCCCGTCCTCGTTCAGCTCGGCCAGAGTCAGCTCCGCCGGCTCGGGAAGAGACTTCAGCCAGTCGTGGTACGGCTTCTTCGCTGTCACAATCGCGATACTTCGGTTCAGCATGGTCGGCTCCTTCAGATACAGCCCGTAGCTTGTGGCATGCAGCTTGTGGATTGTATCGCGGCCGGTCGCTCGGCGTACGTGACAAGTTCGTTGGGTTCGTTGGGCTTCAGGACACGTGCGGCTGTGGAGTACGCATGGCTTGCAGTCTTTGGACCCGCACCCTAACTCAATGAACTCCACGAGCCCAATGAACTTCACGAATGACCGCAGATTGAACCCAAGGAAGAGCACGGGCGCCCCGGTTCGCGGCCTGAGTCTTGACCAATCCCTAGAGACAACTCATACCACCCGCTTGGGCCCGATCCGTCGTCAGATCGCTTGTCCCGGGGCGCCGGTGGAATCCGGGCCAATCTAGCACGTTGGTAAGCAGATGTCAAGTTTTGGATGTTCTAGGTGATCTGTATCGCCCCTAGATGTCCCTTTGCAAGCGCTTGCCTGTCTTCGCCGACGTATGTCGCTCTTTGTATAGTGACACTCGGAACCATGCCGAAGAAGTACTACCGCATCGTGTCGAAGGGGGACGCTGTCCGACGAGCGCGCATCGTCGCCGGGCTGACGTCGGCGGATTGCGCCGACGCGGTCGGCGTTTCTCGGCCGATGCTCTCTTCGATCGAGAACGGCGCCGGAACGAGCGTGACGACGGCGCACAAGATCTCCGCCGCGGTTGGGAAGGGGTTCGAAGAGCTGTTCGAGATCGTCGATTCGAAGCCGAGGCAGGTTCGGTGAGTTCGACTTCCTCGGCGGCTAGGGGCCGCAGCACGGCTCCCCGGGATCGAGGTAGTCGACGAAGGTGTCGACGAGCGCGTCGAGGAATGCTTTGAACTCGTCGGGGCCGACGGTGACGGAGTACTTGCCCTTGTCGATCTCCTGACGAAGCGCGGTCAAGCGAGGGCTCTGAACACCCGCTTCTTCGAGGATTGCGACCAGCTGGCTGGCCGCGTCGACGAGGCGGAACGGGCCGTAGGCGGGGGTCTCGTCGATGAGGTTCCGCGCGCTCGACGTCATGTACCCGATGAGGTCGAAAACCTTGGCCTCGAGTGCTGTGCTATCCACCGTAGACCTCCCAATGAACGATCCCTTCAGTCTTGCGGGCCGGCGCCTTCGGAGTTTCGTCCGGCACACCGACGCTGACGAGGAGTATCGGCTCGACGGTTTCGGGGAGCTTGAGGAGTCGGGCGACGGCCCTGTGGGTGAACGAGGCCACGGTGCAGGTGCCAAGGCCTTCGGCGTATGCGGCCAAGAGAAGGTTCTGCGCGGCCATCGCGGCGTCGCACGGCGCGAGCAGGACCTCTCCGAGCGCGCTGCCCTTGGCCCGCGCGGCGGCGAGATCTTGGCAGACGGCGACCACGGCGCCGGGCTCGCCGATCAGGCCGGGACTGACGGTCTTGAGCTTGGCGATCCTGGCCTGCTCGGTGACGATGACGAACCGCCAGGTCTGCGCGTTCCCACCCGACGGAGCCCAGGTTGCGGCGTCGATGATCCTCTCGAGAACGGCTGGCTCGATGGAGGCGGATGCGAACCGCCGGACGCTTCTTCTTCCACGGATTGCGGCGTACAGGTCCATGTCTACCTCGCTTCCGGTTCAGTATAGCGGCCGAGTTCGCAGTGCGTGGGCGCAGTGCGAGACGTGCGAGACGGAGTTCGCGGTGCGGGGTTCGCGGTGCGGAGTTCGCAGTGCGCGGTTCGCAGTGCGCGGTTGGCCTCATTTGGAGCGCGGCGCGGTTGATGCTGGAATCCTGCTACTCAATTGCCTGTGAGGAAGGACTGCTGGGTTGCCCGCGCACTGCGAACTGCGAACCACGCACCGCGCACGAGATGGAGGCAACCGCGAACTCCGCACTACGCACTGCCACCGAGCGACGTCTCGGCACTACCGCGAACTGCGCACCGCGCACTACGCGCTGCCACCGAGAAGAGTCTGGGCTATGCGAAGATAGAGGTCGGCAGCGCGGATAATGTCCGCCACGGCGACGTGGTCGTTGGGGCCGTGGGCGTTGGCGATGTCGCCGGGGCCGAGGATGACGGTCTCGATGCCGTTCGCGGCGAGGTGCGCTCCGTCGGTCCAGTAGGTGACGCCGACGGGTTCGGCGGGAAGCCCGGCCTCGCGGCACGCGCCCGCACAGGCCTGCGCGAGCTTGGAGTCGGGCGGGGTTCCAAGCGCGACGTGCGGCACGATCGACGTGCGGTCCATCTCGACGACGTCGTACGCCAACCCGTCGACGCCGTCGCAGATGCGGCCGACCAGCTCGCGGACTTCGGCGAGCGCGGCGGTTTCGCCGGGCATGGTTCGGCGGTCGACGTCGAGCTCGCAGCGTTCGGCGACGATGTTGGGCTCGGTGCCGCCGCAGATTCTGCCGACGCTGACGGTGGACGCGCCGAGAAGCGGGTACGTGCGCTTGGCGATGCGCGGACGCAGCTCATCTTCAAGCGCAGCGAGGATCCGCGCGCCGTACGACGCGGCGCTGACGCCTTTCTCGGGGCAGCTTCCATGCGCTCCGCGGCCGACGAGCGTGATGCGGATGAAGCACGCGCCCTTGTGGGCGATCGCGGCACGCAGGCACGTGGGTTCGCCGACGACGGCGTAGTCGGCCCTGAGTCCTGACTCGATGAGTCGCTTCACACCAAGCGACCCGGTCTCTTCATCGACGGTGCCACCGAAGATGAGGGTTCCTGCAACGGGACCAGTCTCCCGAGCCCGAGCAGTTGCGAGCGACCCGTCGCGCAACTGCCTAGCCGTCGCAGCGAGAACGCAAGCCATGGCCGGTCCGCCGCCAGGAGTTGCAGACGACCGATCGCGCAACTCCCGAGCTGTCGCGGCGAGAACACAAGCCATCGCCGCGACAGCCGCCTTCATATCGCACGCGCCACGTCCCCAGAGAACGCCGTTCTCGATGCGCGGCGCGAAGGCGTCCTTCATGTCGCCGGCGGGGACGGTGTCGAGGTGGCCGTTCAAGAGGAGCGTCGGTCCTGCCTCTGCCAACTCGAGGCGCGCAACCACGTTCGGCCGGCCGTCGAGGGCCGGCGAGAGGTCGGCGCCGACGCCGCGTTCGCGGAACCAGTCGACGAGAAACCGGCCGATCACGGCCTCGCGACCTGGCGTGTCCTTGTGGCTTTCGATTGCGATGAGGTCCGAGGCGAGCCGCACAACCTCGTCTGGAGCGACCGTGATGTGCGTCACACTCGGAGCCTCGCGCTCACTTCTTCCCGCCGGAAGGTGAGAGCTTGACCATCTTGCCCTGGTCGAACGCCTCCTGCGCCATCTCGCGGAGCCGGAACTTCTGGATCTTGCCGGACTGGGTCATCGGAAGCTCGTTCACGACCACGATGTAGCGCGGCACTTTGAAGTTCGCGATCTCCTTGGCGCAGTAGTCGACGAGCTCTTGCGGGTCGATCTTTGCGCCCTGCTTTGGGATGACGTACACGGCGGCCACCTCGCCGAACACGGGGTCGGGGACGCCGATGACGGAGACGTTCAGGACCTTCGGATGGGTGAACAGGTACTCCTCGATCTCGGCGGGGTACACGTTGAACCCGCCGGTGATCAGCATGTCCTTCTTCCGCCCGACGATCTTCACGTACCCTTCGGCGTCCATCGTCGCGAGGTCGCCGGAGTAGAGCCAGCCGTCCTTGTCGATCACTTCGGCCGTCTTGTCGGGCATCTTGTAGTAGCCAAGCATGACGTTGTAGCCACGACAGGCGAGGTCGCCGGTCTCTCCCGTCGGCACGGACTTCCAGTCGTCGTCGGCGATCTTGACCTCGATGCCGTCGAGAGCACGGCTGACCGTCTCGACGCGCCGCTCGATCGGGTCGTCGAAGCGGGTCATCGTGATCACCGGCGACGCCTCGGTAAGACCGTAGGCGATGGAGACGTTGCAGTGCATCTCGTTCATCGTCCCGCGCATGACTTCGACCGGGCAGGGAGCACCGGCCATGATCCCGGTGCGCAGGGTCGAGATGTTGTACGTCCCGCCGCCCGGCTTCCCCTTCCTGTTCTCCTCGAGCTCGAGGACGAACATCGTGGGGACCCCGTACAGGACGGTGACCCCGAACCGCTCGACCAGTTCGAGCGCCTCGTTCGCCTTGAAGACCTGCATCGGCACCATGCTCGCGCCCCACGTGATCGCCCCGGCGATCCCCATGACGCAGCCGAAGCAGTGGAAGAACGGGACTGCAAGCAGGAACACGTCCTTCTCGGTCGCGTGCAAGACCTCGGTGACCTGCTCGCCGTTGTGTCCGATGTTGTGGTGCGAGAGCATGGCGCCCTTCGGGTTCCCCGTCGTCCCGGAGGTGTACAGGATGAAGACGTTGTCCTCCGGCTTGCACAAGGCCTCGCGCTTGGCGAGCTTGCCGTCGGCGAGGGCGCGGCCGCCGCTCGCCAGGACGTCGTCCATCCGATGCATGTCCTTGCCCGCCTTGCCGACGATGACGACGTGCTTCAGGTTCGGGAGCTTTGGGCGGATCTCGTCGATCATCGTGAGGTAGTCGATGCCGACGAATGCCTCCACGGCGAACAGCGTCGTCGCCTCCGAGTTCCCGAGGATGTACTCGACCTCGTGGGTCTTGTAGCGGGTGTTCATCGGCACGACCACGGCGCCGATCCGAGCGATGGCGAAGTACGCGACAATCCACTCGGGGATGTTCGGCATCCAGAGGCCCACCTTGTCCCCCTTCCCGACGCCGAGGTCGAGGAGCCCCCGCGCGAGCCTGTCGACGTTGTCGGACAGCTCGGCGTACGTGAGCTTCGGGCCGCTCGGATCGAGGATCGCGGGGCGCTTCGGGAACTTGGTGGTCGTGTCTCGCAGGACTTGGGACAGCGTTCTCATCGGTTCACCTCGTGATCGGCTTTCTGTGACGACAACGGATGGGATTATCCGGGGCCCGAATCGGCGCCGCAACGAGCCGCGGAGGGACCGGCCGAACGGGCTCCGCGGGCCACCTACCCCGCGCGGAGGGATGCCCGCCTTCATCTCCGGTAGAATCTCAAGTCACCCAAGGAGGGTCTCCGATGGACGCGCGCTACGGGCGTTACCTCGATGTCGATCTCTCGGCCGGCACGATCCGGGACTACACCGTTCCCGAGGCGTGGTCGCGCCTTCACCTCGGCGGCAAGGGGGTCGCCGCCCGCATCCTCCTCGAGGAGCTCCCCGCGCACGTCGATCCACTCGGCCCGGAGAACGTGATCGCCTTCGCAACGGGTCCGCTGCAGGGCACGGGGGTCGTCGGAGGCGGGCGCCACGCGGTGCTCGCCGTCTCGCCGAAGACGGGGTGGGTGGCCGACTCGTACGCCGGCGGCCACTTCGGTCACGAGCTCGGCCGCTCCGGCTACGACGGGATCCTCGTTCGCGGGCGCTCGCCGCGCCCGGTGTACCTTGCGCTCCTCGACGGGGCGGCTGTGCTCTACCCGGCCGACGACCTCTGGGGTAAGGGAACGGGAGAGACCGAGACCACACTCCAAGAACGGCATCCCCGCTCGCGCGTGAGTTCGATCGGAATCGCCGGCGAAGCGCTCGTCTCCCAGGCATGCATCATCAACGATCGCACGCGCTCCGCAGGCCGCCCAGGCCTCGGTGCCGTCATGGGCTCGAAACTTCTGAAGGCGATCGTGGTCCGCGGAGACGTCGAGAAGACCCTCCACGACGCGGCCCGGTTCCGAGCCGAGCGCGCGGAGTACGCGAAGACGTTCCTCACCGAACGCTCCCAGGAGTTCGGCAAGTACGGCACGGCGTCCGGGGTTCCCTGGCTCTCCGAACAGGGGATTCTCCCAACGCGCAACTTCGCCGAAGGGGTATTCGAGGGTGCCGACGCGATCAGCGGCGAACGGATGCACGACACGATCCTCGTCGGTCAGGACACGTGCGCCGGCTGCCCGGTGCGATGCAAGCGGATCGTGAAGACGATGTTCGACGGATGCGAGGTGCTGCCGGAGTTCGGCGGACCGGAGTACGAGACGGTGGGAGCGTTCGGGTCGATGTGCTTGAACAGCAACCTCTCCTCGATCGCGCTCGCGAACCAGTTGTGCAACGACTACGGACTCGACACCATCTCCGCTGGCGTCGCCGTCGCCTTCTTGATGGAGGCGAGCGAGAAGGGGCTCATCGACGAGGAGATCGCGTGGGGCGACCCGCACGCGATCATCTCGGTCGTCCACGCCCTCGCGCGCCGTGAGGGAATCGGCGACCGGCTCGCCGACGGACTCGACCTCTTCGCCCGGGACCTCGGCGCCGACTTCGCCATGGCCGTCAAGGGCGTCGAGCTTCCGATGCACGAGCCACGCGGCAAGCAAGGCCTCGGTCTCTCTTACGCGACAAGCCCGCGCGGCGCAACGCACCTCGAAGGGATGCACGACACGATGCTCGAGCGAGAAGCCCCGTGTCCCGAGCTTGGGGTGACGGAGCGCTACGACCGGTTCACGCTCCTCGACAAGATCGCTCCGGCCGTCGCCTTCGAGGACCTGCGATCGTTCACGAACTCGCTCGTTCTCTGCTGCTTCACGACGAGCGAGGTCGGATCGTCCTACAACTTCCCGGCGATCCGGTCGCTGCTCGAGGCGGCCACGGGGCTCGCGATGGGCGCCGAGGAGATGCTTCGGATCGGAGCTCGCAACTACGCGCTCCTTCGTATGCTGTCGGGCCGCGCCGGGCACGTGATGGAGGCCGACGAGCTGCCGCCCCGCTTTGCCACGCCGCTTCCGCGCGGCGCAAGTGCCGGCCACCCGATTGCGGCGGAGACGATGAGCGAGGCCGTCGCCGCCTACTACCACGAGCGGGGCTATGATCGCCACGGACCGACAGACGCCACACTCCGGCGCCTCGGACTGGCGGACTGCGCCGACCGGGTGCCGAGGTCCACGCCATGATCCCCGTCATCGCGTTCATCGGGCATCAGGACAGCGGGAAGACACGCCTCCTCGTCGAGATCATCCCACTCCTCGTCGAGCGCGGGTATCGAGTCGGCACCGTCAAGCACGCTCCGCACCTGGACGAGGTCGATCGCCCCGACTCGGACAGCGAACAGCACCTCGCGGCCGGCGCAAGCCGTGTCCTGCTCCGCGGAGAGCGTGTCTCGTCGCTCACGTGGGAGCACGGAGAGGGCGAGCTGCCCGGCGACCTGGAACGTCTGTTCGCCGGGTGCGACGTCATTCTCGCGGAAGGGTTCAAGCACGGCCCCTGGCCGAAGATCGAGGTCTTCCGGCGGGGTCGCGACCTGCGTCGAGAGCCGCTGGCCGGGGAGATTGACGTCGTCGCCGTCGTCACCGGTGAGCACGTCGCGGTCCCCGACGGAGTCTCCGTCATCTCCCCACGCGACCGCGAGGCGATCCTCGGTCTCCTCGAGGAACTCATCGCCGCGCCCGCCTAGCGCCGGAATTGCGCACGGCGTACCCCTCGTGTACTCTCAAACCGTGATGACATCAGCATCGGACGCACGAACCTCCGCCGGGCCGCCGACCGCGACGCTCTACCTCGTCCCGCCCCGGTCGAATCGCCGAGCGCTCGGCCGTCGGCTTGCCGCCCCGATGCTCTCCGAGCGTCCGAGGGATCGCGCCCTCGCGGAACGCGGCGTCCACCCCGACGTCATCGAACTCGCCGCCGAGGACGGCAAGGAGAAGATCGGCATCGACCAGGTTCGCGAGGCCATCCGGGCCGCGCAGTTCTCGCCCGTCGAGAGCGACCGCAAGGTGTGCCTCGTTCCGCGGGCCGAGAGCCTGACCGTCGAAGCCGCCAACGGCCTCTTGAAGACGCTCGAGGAGCCACCCCGAGGGATGGTCTTTGCGCTGCTCGCCGAGCACGCCGGCGACCTGTTGCCCACAATCGTATCCCGCAGCCGCATCGTCCGCGTCCCGCCCGAGGAGCGAGAGGCGCGCACGGAACGCCTGACGACCTCCGGGTACTCCGACGCCGACGCCCAATGGCTGTCGCGCATCGCCGACCGCCCGGGCGACCTCGACGGCTTCCTGGAGACGCGTCTGGAGGTTCCGGCGGCGCGGGCTGCCGCAGCGGCGCGGACCGCGGCGGCCACGATCGAGGACGTCATCTCGTTCGCCATTGGCGACGATCCGGTCTTGCGGCGCGAATCCCTGACGGAGATCGTGGCCCGGGCCGTCGCCCTCGACCCAGCCCTCTTCACGACCGGAGTCGCACAGCTCGCCGCTCAGGAACGCACGACCCTCTTCCTCTTCCTGCAGGAGCTCCTGGGCGCCGCCTTCGACCTTCTTCGGCAGGCGATCGCGGCCGCCGATCGGGGCGCGCCGGCGGCGGCCCTCGGCACGGACGTCCTCGAGCGGACGTGCCTTGCCGTAGACCGCGCGCATCGAGCGCTCTATGCTTTTGCACCGACGGAGGGCGTCCTTCTGTCGCTTCTCTTCGCCATCGGAGGAGTCGTCCATGCCGAATGACCGGATCGTTCTCGTGCGGATCCTCGACCTCGAGCGCGAGGCCGCCTACTTCAACGCCGGGGAGCTGCCGCTTCATGTCGGGGACTCCTGTGTCGTCGAGCACAACGGCCTGCGCCTCGGGACCGTGGCGGAAGAGGTTCCGGCGGGCCAGGAGCTTTCCGGCCAACTCGAACGCGTCGCCCGCGTGGCGACCGAGACAGATCTCGACGCGCACCGGTACAACCAGGCCGACGCGGAACGCACCGTCATGGCGACCCGCGAGGCCGTCGCCCGCCACGACCTCCCCATGCACCTCGTCGCCGCCGAGTACACGCTCGACCGCAAGCAGCTACGCATCTACTTCACAGCGCCACACCGCGTCGACTTCCGGAACCTCCTCCGCGACCTGGCGAGCCGGTTCAACACGCGCATCGAGCTTCGGCAGATGGGCGCGCGCGACGAGGCGCGGCTGCGCGGCGGCGTCGGTCGTTGCGGCATCGAGATCTGCTGCCACCGCTTCCTGCGCGAGCCGAAGCCCGTGCCGATGGATCTCGCCTACGACCAGGAGCTGTTCGTGTCTCCGGAACGGATCACGGGAGCCTGCGGGCGCTTGATGTGCTGCCTCGCATACGAACACGAGACGTACCTCGCCGAGCTGGCGCGGCTTCCGAAGCTCGGCGCCCAAGTGGCCGTCGGCGAGAAGCAGGGCAAAGTGATCTCGCACAGCATCTTCCGCCAGACGGTGACGATCCTGACGGATGAGCGGGAGCGCATCGAGGCTACGGTTGACGAGATCGAGGTTCTGCAGCCGGGGAAGAAGCGGAAGCGCTGACCTTCCCTCCGCTGGCCAGAACGTCGGCCAGCTCCGCCGGAGACAAGAGGACGCGGACGCGCGCCCCTTCGTCGGTGTACTCGAGGGAGCGAACCCTGCGCGGATCCCGAAGGCTCCCGAAACGTCCCAGCGTCGCGTACGGAACGAGGACCTCGACTTCGCGATCGGCCGGGTAGAGGATGTCGGCGATGGCCTCGAGCAGCTCGTCGATGTGGAGGTCGTCACGCGCCGAGATCCGCACGCCGGGAAGATCGCGCTCGGCGCCCTCCGGGCAGAGATCCGTCTTGTTCAGCGCGTTCAGAACGGGCGGCCGAACATCGCCGTTTCGGAACACCTCTCGTTCCAGCGTATCGAGGACGGATCGGTAGTCCTCGTTCCACGAAGGCCGAGCGATGTCGACGATGTGAACGACGAGGTCGGCGTAGCGGACAGCCTCGAGCGTCGCCGCGAACGCCGGGACCAGGTGGTGCGGAAGGTCGCGGATGAACCCGACGGTGTCGATGAACAGCGCCTCGCGCCCGTCGCCCAGCGGCCCGCGGCGGACGACCGTGTCGAGCGTCGCGAACAGCTTGTCCTCAACGAGGCTGTCGGAGGCGCAGAGCCGATTGAGGAGCGTCGACTTCCCGCTGTTCGTGTATCCCACCAGGGCCACTTGGGGCAGGTCCCCGTGCGAGCGCAGCTTCCGGCGCGTTGAGCGTTCCTCCGCCGCTTTGCGCAGCCGCCGCTCGAGGGCGTGCATCCGCCGGGTGATCTTGTTGCGGTCGATCTCGAGCTGCGTCTCGCCCGGGCCGCGGGTGCCGATGCCGCCCCCCGTCTGCGTCAGCGCCTGTCCCCATCCGCGTAGGCGGGGGAGACGATACCGCAGCTGGGCAAGCTCGACCTGAAGCTTCGCTTCTTTGGATGCGGCGCGCTGTGCGAAGATGTCCATGATCAGCTGCGTCCGGTCGATGACCTTGCGGCCGAGGGCGTCCTCGAGGTTTCGTGTTTGGCTCGAGTGAAGCTCGTCGTTGAAGATGACGGCGTCCGCGCCCAGCTCGTCGCACGCCGCGAGGACCTCCTCGACTTTCCCTTTCCCGATGAACGTCGCCGGATCGGGGCGCCCTCGCTTCTGGACGACGGTCGCCAGGGTCACGATCCCGGCCGTCTCGGTCAGGGCTTCGAGTTCGTCGAGCAACCCCTCGCCGGCGTGGCCGTGATCGATGCCGACGAGCACGGCGCGTTCGTTCCCGTACACGCGCGCTCGCGTTCCCAGGCGGTCTTCGATCAACGGGCGACGCAGCTCATCGGATTCTTCAGGTGCTCTGTCGCTCAATCCTCGCTCCTAGCAGTCGCAGCTTCTCGGTTAGGCGCTCGTAGCCCCGATCGATGTGCTCGAGGCCGCCCAGGGTTGTCGTCCCCTCGGCGGCAAGCGCCGCAAGCACCAACGCCGCGCCCGCGCGAATATCAGGCGCCTCGATCGATCCGGCCCGCAAGCGTTCGACGCCGCTGATCGTCGCCGTTCGCCCGTCCACGGCAATCTGCGCGCCCATCGCGCGGAGCGGATCCACATACGTGAACCGGCTCTCGAACACGGTCTCGGTGACTCGGCTCGTTCCGTGTGCCACGGTCAAAAGCGCGGCGAACGGGGGATGGAGGTCGGTCGGGAACCCCGGGTGCGGCGCGGTCTCGATGGCCGTTCCGCGAAGCGGTCCGCTCGCCGACACGGTCACGCTCCTTCCGTCCTCCTGCACGTCCACCCCGACTCGCCGCAACGCGTCGGAGAGCGGGGAGAGGTCCTCCGGGTCGACGTCCTCGGCTGTGGCCTCGCCGCGCGCGATCGCCGCCGCGAGGAGCATCGTCCCCGCCTCCATCCGGTCGGGAATGAGGGTGTGTTCGGCGGCGCGAAGCCGCGAGGCCGCAACCCGAACCGTCCGCCCTTCCACCGCGATCTCTGCCCCCATCGCGCGGAGCAGCCTGACGAGGTCGAGGACCTCGGGCTCGACGGCGGCATTCGCAATCTCCGTCACGCCCTCGGCGAGCGTCGCCGTCATGACGAGCTGTTCCGTCGCCCCGACGGACGGGAACGCCAGCTCGATCCGCGCCCCGCGCAGTCGGTCGGCCGAGACGTCTACGACTCCATCGTGCTCGTCGATCCGGGCCCCGAGCGCTTCCAAGCCCCGCAGATGGAGGTCGACGGGACGAGCGCCGATGGCACAACCTCCCGGCAGCGGGACTCGCGCTCGCCCGAGCCGGGCAAGCAGCGGGCCCAGCACGAGGAACGAGGCGCGCATCTTGCGCACCGAGTACGGGTTCGCTTCGCCCGACAACGGACCGTCCCCGGAGATGACGACACTGCCCTCGTTCCGAACGACGCGCTTGCCCAGCGCGCCGAGCGTGTAGAGGATCGTGCTCACATCACGAAGCTGAGGGACTCGCCGCAGGATGATCGGCTCGTCGGTGAGCAGTGCAGCAACGCAGGCGGGAAGGGCCGCATTCTTTGCCCCCTCGATCGCAATGCGCCCCGACAGGCGCTGCCCCCCCTCGATGATCAGCGCGTCCATAGATGGGCTAGGGGAGGTAGCGCATGGGATCGACCGGGAATTCGCCGTTCCGGAGCTCGAAGTGGAGGTGCGGTCCCGACGAGACTCCCGTGTTTCCCGACAGCGCCACCCGCTGACCGGCCTCGACGTACTGCCCCACGTAGACAAGCGAACTGCTCAAGTGGCCGTAGAGCGAGTACCCCTTGCTCGCGTGCTCGATGATCAGGACATTTCCGTACCCCGGCTGTTCGCCGTAGAAGTAGACCCTTCCAGGCGCCGATGCGCGAACCACCGTTCCCTCCGGGACGTCGATGTCGATCCCGTCGTGGTGCTGCTTCTGCTTCAAGACTTCGTGAACGCGCCAGCCGAACCCCGAAACCACTTTGCCCCCGAGCGGCCAGATGTAGTCCGAGCGCACCCCCTTCGACAAGCCGCTCACGGTGTCCCAGAGCGCCGACGTCGCTCCCGGGATGACGATCCGGCTTCCTGCGTAGATCGTCGATCCCGTCGTCAGCCCGTTGGCCGCCGTCAGCTTCCCGACCGGCACCGAGTACGTCAGCGAGATGTCGGTCAGTGTCTGCCCCGACTTGATCGTGTGGATGACTCCGGCTCGCGACGCGTAGAGAACCTGGCCCACCTCAAGCGGTTGGCTTTCGTACAGCCGGTTGCTGGCACGCAGCAGGGCGGCGCTGACGCCGAGCGCCGTGGCGACGCCCGATACGGTGTCCCCCTTCTTCACAGTGTGGGAGACGACCGAGCTGCCCGTCGCCGGAGGATTCGTCGACGCCGGCTTCGTGGCCTTGCTGTCCGACGTCGACGGAGCTGCGGCCGGCGCGCTGCTTGCGGGCTTTGCGGCGGGTGCGCTCGCAGTCGACGCCGCAGGCTTCGCGGGCGCGGCAGTGGTACTCGCCGCCGTCCCGGTGGCGGGCTTCGCCGACGACGTTCCACTCGGGGAGAGGATCTGATCGACTGCGGCGTCGACGCTCGTCGACGCCGGTGTGGCCAGCGCAGCGGCGGCCTGGTCGCTCGGGTTCTCGGAAAGGACCGTGAGGCCATCCTCGGACTGGCGCGTGCCCCCCGAACGCAACAACAACACGGGGATCACGACACAGGCAGCAACGACAATCAGGGCGATCAAGACGCGATCCTTGCGGATCGGCTTTGCAGACGAGGTTCCGTACCTGGGCCGGCTAGTCACCTTTCATCAGCTCGAGGAACTGCTCGTTGTCCCTCGTCGCCTCCATCTTCGCCTTGATGAACTGCATCGCTGCCTGCAGGTCGTTCAGCTCGCTAATCATCTTACGGAGAATCCACACGCGCTTCAATTCCTTCTCGGCCAGAAGCAGCTCCTCTTTCCGCGTCCCGCTCTGCTCGATGTCGATCGCAGGGAAGATGCGGCGGTTCTGGAGGTCGCGGTTCAGCACGAGCTCCATGTTCCCGGTGCCCTTGAACTCCTCGAACACGACCTGGTCGAGCTTGCTCCCGGTGTCCACGAGGGCGGTGGCAATGATCGTCAGGCTGCCTCCCTCCTCGATGTTGCGCGCCGCACCGAAGAATTCCTTCGGCTTGTACAACGCGGTCGGATCCATTCCGCCGGACAGGAGCTTCCCGGACGCCGGAATGGAGAGGTTGTAGGCGCGAGCCAACCGCGTGATGGAGTCCATCAGAATCACGACGTCATGTCCGAGCTCGACGAGCCGCTTCGCGCGGTCCGTGACCAACTCCGCGATCCGCGTGTGGTGCTTCGGCTCCTGGTCGAACGTCGCCGCGACGACCTCGCCGTTCTTGATCGACCGCGTGAAGTCCGTGACTTCCTCGGGCCGCTCGTCGACGAGGAGAACGAACAGCTTGACGTCGGGGTGGTTGGCGTTGATTCCGTTGGCAATCTTCTTGAGCAGCGTCGTCTTCCCCGCCTTCGGAGGGGACACGATCAGCCCGCGCTGACCCTTGCCGATCGGGCAGAACAGGTCAATCATCCGGGTCGAGATCTCCTCCGGGTCGTGCTCGAGCTTGAGGTGCTGGTTCGGGTGCAGGGGCGTGAGTTCCTGGAACTGCACGCGACGCCGGGAGTTCTCCGGATCGCCCCCGTTCACGGCATCCGCCTTCAGGAGCGCGAAGTACCGCTCATCGTTCTTCGGCCCGCGGATCGGTCCGGAGACGAGATCGCCGTCCCGGAGCGCGAACCGCTTGATCTGTGATGGCGACACGTAGATGTCGGCCTTCCCGGGAAGGCAGCTGTCGCTTCGCAAGAAGCCGTACCCGTCCGGGTGTAGCTCCAGGATGCCGTCGATGAATTGGAGATCCTTGTTCCGCGCGAGGTGAGCCATCACCATGCGCGTGAGGTCGTCTTTCCCGATTTGCCTGGAGTTCTTGATGTCGATCGTCTCGGCGAACTGCTCCAGTTCGTCGAGCGTCTTCCGACGCAGTTCTCGGATTTCCATCCCACTCACCTCGACTCTGTCGTCTTCGGTACGTCACGCTAGGGGTGCACCGAGACTTCGAGAGGAAAGGTCGGCCGCTCAGCGGGCCTCGCCGCTCCCTCGATCCTCGAGCTTGCCCACCCGTGTCACGTGCCGTCCCCCTTCGAACGTCGCCGCAAGCCAGGCACGCACGATGTGCTCGGCGAGTCCTGTCCCGAGGACCCGGGCTCCCAGGCAGAGGACGTTCGCGTCGTTGTGCCGTCGGCTCAGCTCCGCCGAGAACGACTCGGTGCACGTCGCCGCACGAATCCCGGGGTGCTTCCCCGCCGCCATCGCCATCCCGATGCCGGTCCCGCAAATCAGGATCCCTCGGTCCGCCTCGCCGTGCCGAATCAGCTTCACGACAGCGCGAGCGATGTCGGGGTAGTCCACGGGGTCCGACGAGTCAGTTCCGACGTCCACCACCGTGTGCCCCTCGAGAGCTCGTGCGATGAGGTGGGCCTTCAGCTCAACCCCCGCATGGTCCGCTCCGATTGCGATCTTCATTCTAGAGCCTCTTGAACAACCACTTGATCATGTCGCCGTACATCCGAAGCCTGTCCGCCACGCCCTTCTTGAAGCCGCGCTTCTCCTCTTTCAGGACGTGCGTGACGCCGTCGAGCTTCACGTACTCCTTCTTCCACCCTTCCTTGGCGGCGAGCTTCGATAGGGCGATCTCGATCCCGAAGTTCATCTCGTAGACGTTCTCCAGGTTCTCCTTGGCGCGTTCCCAGAGGCGGCGCGGGAGAACCCGCTGTCCCGACGCGTACGGGTTGATCTTCTGTGCCAGATCCGTGTTCTTGCGGCCGTCCGCGAACACCCCCACAACCATGTCCAAGTCTTGCTCGACGAACGTCTGGACCAGCCGGTCGACGTGTTCCGTGCGAAGCCCAACGAGGTCGGCGTCGAGGAACAGGAACACTTCATTCTTCGCCGCAGCGACCCCCGCGTCGAGCGCCGCCGCCTTCCCGCGGTTCTCCGGAAGTCGGACGACGAGAACCGGGAAGCGACGCGCTTCCTCGGCCGTCGAGTCTTCCGAGCCGTCGTCAACGACGATGACCTCGGAGACAAGACGGCTGCCGAGTACGGGCTCGAGCACCGCCCCGATCCGTCCGGCCTCGTTGTACGCGGGCACCACCACGGAAATGCTCATCGATTCTTGAGTTATGGATGTAGATGTAGACGCTGATCCGTTTGTCGAGGCCATTCTATCGGCTGGTCCGGCCGATGTCAATCCGCTTGGGGCGATCCCTCCTCGTCTTCCAACCTTTCGAACCACGCCGCCGCCTCGAGAACGAGGTCGGCGGCGCTTGCCGCCTCTTCCACCGGCACCGGCAGGCCCTCGGCGAACTTCCGTCCGTAGCTCTTCGTTCGGATCCGGTCGTCCGTCACCACGACGACGCCTCGGTCGCGCTGCGTTCGAATGAGGCGCCCGACTCCCTGCCGCAGCCGAAGAACCGCCTGCGGAAGCGCGAGCTCGTAGAACGGCTCCCTTCCGGTTCTCTCGTATCGCTCCGACAGCGCGGCGAACACCGGATCGGTCGGCACGGCGAACGGAAGCCGCGTGACCACGAGAACCTCGAGCTCCTCCCCGGGAAGGTCCACGCCTTCCCAGAAGCTGTCCGCTCCGAGGAGCAGCATCCCATCCTTCCCACGGCGGAACCGCTCGACAAGGCTTGTGCGTGGACCGTCGACCCCCTGGGCGAGAACCGGGACCGTACCCACCAGCCTTTCCCGAACGCGCTGCAGAAGGTCGTAGGAAGTGAACAGCACGAGGCCGTTGCGGTGAAGCGCGCCGTGCAGGTCGATCAGCAGCTCGGCGAGCGCGTCGGCATACGTCTCGGCGTCGCCGAGCACGGCGGGGAATCGACGTGGCACGAGGATCCGCATCCTTCCCGCATAGGAGAACGGGCTCTCGGCCACCATCCCCTGAACGTCTGAGAAGGCCTCGTCCACGCCCAGCGCGCGATGCACGTAGGTGAAATCGCCTCCCAACGAGAGCGTCGCCGACGTCAGCACGGCCGCCTCGAGATCGGGGTACAGACACTCCGCTAGGATCGGCGCCACGTCGAGCGGCGTGACGTGAAGGGAGAGCCGCCCCCCTTCGCGCTCGTACCAGTGGACGGCGTTCTCGTTCGGCTCTCTCGCCAGGACGCCCGCGACGTTCTCGAGCTCGCGGAGCGCCGCGAGGCCGCCTTCTCCCTCCCGCGCCAAGTCCTGCTCCTCGCGCACCCGCTCGATCAGGGCCTCGACCCCGACGCCCAGCCCGCGCACCGCGACTCGGAACGCCTCGAGGTCGTCTCGCACCGCCGACAGATCGGGGAGCCGGCCACGCCGCTCCTCGGAGAGCACTGACTCCACGGAGAGGAAGAGGCGGGACGCCTGTCCCGGCAGCACGGCGGCCGCGTCCCCCGCCCGGAGCGCCTCCTCGTCCTCCGGCGCCAGCGGGAGCCGTCCGACCCATCCTCCCCGCCGGTTGCGTGGTGGCGCAAGCTGCTCCACAACGCGCTCAACCATCGACTGCGACAGACTCGCCGTGAAGGCCGACCTCGCCGCGGCCTCAAACGCGTGCGCTTCGTCCACCACGAGGTGGCTGTACTTCCCGAGCACCACACCATGCGCTGCGGCGTCCGCAAGAAGCAGGGAATGGTTGACGACCACCAGGTCGGCTTTCCGCGCCCGGCGCCGCGCCTGGATCGAGAAGCAGCCCTCCATGTGCGGGCAGAAGGCGCCCACGCAGTGATGCGGCGAATCGTAGAGGCGCGCCCAGAGGTCGCGGGAGCTCGGGTCGGCGAGGAACGCGCTGTTCTCTTCGACGTCGCCGGTCTCGGTGTCCGACAGCCATCGCACGAGCGGAGCCAGGGCGGCCAGCCGATCCCGCTCGAGGCCGTTCACGAGCTCCTGCAGGAGGATCTCCCAGCGGCGAAGGCACAGGTAGTTCTCCCGTCCCTTGAGCATTGCGGTCGAGATCGTGGGCGCGATGCGTTCGACCAGGAACGGCAGGTCCTCTCGGAAGAGCTGCTCTTGGAGCTGCTTCGTCCGCGTGCAGACCACGACCCGCGCTGTCTTGTCCTCCCGGAGCTTGAGGATCGCCGGCACGAGGTAGGCGAAGGTCTTCCCCGTTCCGGGGCCCGCTTCCACGGAGAGGGCGCCCCCACGGCGGAACACGTCCTCGACGCGGCTCGCCATGGCGAGCTGCCCGGAGCGCGTCTCGTAGCGCGACAGGGCCGTGGCGACGATTCCGTCCGGTCCGAGAACCTCCTCGGTCCCTGCCGGCGTCTCGCTCGGGGCCGCGGGCTTCGCCGTCACCGTCTCGGGCTCCTCGTGCGGCGCCGACATCGGAAGAAGCGCCACCAGGAATCGCGCCAGCGGAGGGGGGAGAACCTCGGCAAGAAGGGCCACGACGTCGCGGTCGAGGATCGGTATCTCCTCGAGGGTGCGGACGAGGATCCGTCCGACCTTCTCCGCCGGCGACCCGTCCGGGAGCTCGAGGTAGTGGGCGATCGCCGCGACCCCGTGGTCGGCGGCGCAGGGAAACACGGCCCGGACGAGCGGCGCGATGTCGAGGGCCCCGCCTGTCCGCTCGCCGTAGCCAACCCGCGGAGCATCAAGGTCCGCGGCGGACGCCGACTGGGGAACGCCTTCTGCGAACACGACGCCTTCGCCGCCCGCACCGGCAACGAACCGTTCCAAGCCGAGCGACGTCCACGGGAGGCTCATCCGCCGCGGACAGCACCGACCAGCGCCGCTGCCGCCGCTCCCTCCACCCTCACCGACATCACGTCCCCGACCTCTGCATCGCCGTGGACCACGACGGTCCGGTGGTCGCTCGCACGCCCGTAGTGGACACCGTCTCGCGTCTTGCCTTCGATCAGAACCATCACGTCCTGCCCGATGAAGCGACGGTTCTCCTCCAGGGCGATCCGCCGCTCCGCGTCGAGGAGGCGCCGAAGCCTGTCCTCTTTCTCCTCCGCCGTCACGTCGTCACGCCGCTGGGCCGCACGCGTCAGCGGCCGAGGCGAGTACTTGGCGGCGTAGATCGACCCGAACCGCATCTCCTCGACGAGCGAGAGGGTGTCCTCGAACTCGGCGGCGGTCTCTCCGGGGTATCCGACGATCATGTCGGTCGTGACGTTGAGCCCCGGCATCACGCGCCTCGCCCCCTCGACGAGTTCCTTGTACTGCTCCCGGGTGTAGCCGCGGTTCATCGCCGCAAGAACGCGGTCGCTGCCTGACTGGCACGCCAGATGGAGGTGGCGGCAGACGGCCGGCTCGGTCGCCATGACCGACAGCACATCGCTCGTCAGGTCGCGCGGGTGCGAACTCGTGAAGCGCACTCGATCGATTCCAGTGTTCGCGACCCGCCGGAGAAGGTCGGCAAAGATCCCGTACGACGGCCGATCTCGTCCGTACGAGTTCACGTTCTGGCCGAGGAGGAGCACCTCCCGGTACCCCCCACCGACCGCCTTCTCGACCTCGGCGACGATCCGCTCCGGCGGACGGCTGCGCATCGGCCCCCTGGCGTACGGCACAACGCAGTACGAGCAGAAGTTCGAACAGCCCTCGGTAATCGTGATCATCGCCGACACGGATGACCCGCGGACGGACGCCACCTCCTCGTACTCCTCGGGGCCGCTCACGTCGACCGGACGCTCGCCTGCGCAGTCGACTCGGTCGATCAGGGCCGGGATCGCCGAGTGCCCACGCGTCCCGAAGACGAAGTCGACGGCCGCCGAACGCGTCAGCAGCTTCGCTCCATGGACCTGTCCGAAGCAGCCGCCCACGCCGAGGATCACGGACCGCCGCCGCTTCTCCTCGACGACGGCGCCCAGCCTGCCCAGCAGCTTCTCCTCGGCCTTCTGACGCACCATGCACCCGTTGAACAGAACGACGTCGGCGTGATCCAGAGAGTCGACCAGGTCGTACCCCGCCGCGCGCATCGCGCCGGCCAGCTCCTCCGACTGGTGGAGGTTCATTTGGCAGCCCCAGGTCTCGATGTAGACTCGCTTGGTCATCGTCCGTCTCGGCCAACTATATCCAACCCGCCGAGCGCCCATCCAACCCCGTAGGGAACTGGCGCACGCCATCCGGACATGCGACCTAGCTCGACGATCCGCCCGTCCGGTAAGATCGAGACGCCATGCTCCGCCGCTGCGACCGCTACATCCTTCGCGAGGCCCTGGGCCCGTTTCTCCTCGCCCTCGCGGGACTCGTTTTGTTCATCCTGCTGAACGTCATCCTGTCTCTCTCCGATCTGATGGTCGACCGCGGGGTGAGCATGGCGATCCTCCTACGCCTCGTTCTGCTCAAGATCCCAAGCCTTCTGGTGGTCGCCGTCCCGATGAGCGCGTTGTTCGCGACGTTCCTTGGCTTGGGGCGGATGGGCCACGACCGAGAGGTTCTGGCTCTCGAGTCCCTCGGTATCCCGCTGCGACGGATTCTCCTCCCCCTGCTCCTCGCCGCCGCCTTCGTCGGGGTCGCGGACTTCGCCCTCTACAACTGGCTCGTCCCTGCCTCGGAAGCCGCCTACCAAGACGCGTTGCGCCAAGTCATCTACCGGCAAGGAACGCCGCGCATCACGGCCAACGCCTTCTTCAAGGGGCAGAACGACCAGTTCTTCTACATTCGTCGCTTCGACGAATCGAGCGGGAAACTCTACGACGTCGTCATCTACGACACGACCGGCCGTCTCTTTCCACAGGCGGGGACCCAAGTCACGATGATCACGGCCGACGAGGGGTCGTGGAGCACAGGCGCGTGGACCCTCTCCGCAGGGACGGTCTACGGGTTCGACCGGGAAGGTCAGCTCGTCTTCACGGCGACGATCGAGTCGCTCGTGATCCCGATCGAGCAAGGCGTGGCCGAGCTGGTATCACACTCCCGAACCCCCTCGGAGATGGGGCTCGCCGAGCTCGGCCAACGGATCGCCCAGGCCCGCAAGAACGGCCAACGGGTTCACGAGTACGTCGTCGAGTCGCACCTTAAGCTGTCTCTCCCTCTGGCCGCCCTCGTGTTCGTCCTCCTCGGCGGCGCGCTCAGCCTCGCCTTCCTTCCCGGCAATCGAGCCGTCGGCATCGTGCTCGGCCTTCTCCTCGTCGCGGTGTTCCAGGGATTCCTCTGGTGGACGCAGACCCTCGGTCGACGAGGGGCGATGGACCCGGCGTGGGCTGCGTGGTTGCCCGACCTGGTGTTCGGCGCGATCGGGGTGTGCCTGTATGCGCGGGTGGACCGACTCGCGACGCGCGACGCGCGCGGCCGGTGGTGGAGGCGCCTCCCGTTCACGCTGGCCCTCATTGTCTCCCTGGCAGCCCCCCTGTCCGTTCTGGGCACCGACGCACCGAGCGTCGGCTCCGACGCACTCAGACCAGGCGTCGGCTCCGGCACGTCCAGCCCCTCCGTCGTCGACGGCGACGCCGGGGATGAGGTCGGCACAGTTCCCGTTCATCTCGAGTGCGACGAGCTCTTCCTCGCGAACGACGGCTCGACGCTCCACGCGGTCGGCTCCGTTCGCGCAACGTTCCAGGACTCGCAGCTGGACGCCGACGAGCTCCTCGTCGAGCGGGTTCAGTCGTCGAGTTGGCGTCTCTCCGCGTCGGGGTCCGTGGTTCTCTCCGTCCCGGGCACAACGGAACTCCAGGGCGACTCCATGGTCGTCGAAGTCGACGACCAGAGCGGTGACGTGAGACCCCGTTCGGCTGAGGCGAACGGGCTGCGCGGAGAGGTCCTCTTTGCGAACTCCGAGGGGAAGGTGCAGGAGCTCTTTTTTCGCGCCCGCCGGGGTGAAGTCGCCTTCGACGACCAAGGCGAGGTGAGTCTCCTCACAGCCGAGCAGGCGGAGGTCACGACGTGCAATTGCTGCGGCCTCGGTCTCGAACGGCAACCGTACAGCCTGAAGGCCGACCGGCTCCGCCTCTATCCCGATCGGCTGCTCGTCGCCTACGGCCTCACCGCTCGGGTCAGTGCCGCAGGGGTCTTGTGGCTTCCTCTGTACGTGCAGCCCTTGGGGGAGACGCTCGACTCGCCCCTGTTTCCGGCGTTCGGCTCGAGCTCCTCGCGAGGCTGGTTCGTCAAGTGGAACGTGCCGTTCTTCTTGAGCGACGCTGTGTACGGGACCGTCCTCCTCGACTACTACAGCAAGTACAGCGAGATTGGGGTCGGGGGTACGCTGCGGTACTCGGTCGGCGGGCATGAGGGCCGGGCCTCGACGTACATCCTGCCGAGCGATGTCCACGACACCGAGGTGTCCGTCAGCCTGACGGACACCGTAGAGATCGGCGGAGGCTGGCAGGGTGTCGGCCGCCTCGAGTACGACGCCGAGGGCGATGACGAGGAGCTCTCCTTCTCTGCCAAGCTTCGAGGAAGCATCGGCCCAGCCGACGTCATGCTGCTCATTTCCCGCATCCTCAACACCACCACCACGACTACGATCGAGGAGAAGCTCCCCGAGGTGTCCTTCTCCCTGCCGTCCCAGCGCGTGGGCCCCCTTGCGGCCCGGCCGACGCTCTTCGCCGGCTGGTACCGGGAACAGAAGGAAGACGAGGCTCCCCAGGAGCGATTCCGGCTTCGCAGCCAGCTCGAGTCGACGCTCGATGCCGTGACGTTCGCCGGGTTCCGCATCCAGCCGTCGGCTGCCCTCCAGACATCGCTTTACGCCGACGCCAGTGGATGGGAGGACGTCGAGAGCGTGGCCGTGGGAGCCGCGGCGAGCCGCAGCGGACTTGAGCTCGGCTGGACGAGCACGCTCGCCCGCGGGTCGAGTCCGTTCGCGTTTGACGAGACGACGACGAAGCACCAGCTGACCTGGACCGCCAAGCGCTCGGGGCCCGTCGACCTGACGGTCTCCGGAAGCTTCAACTCCGTCGACGGCCCCAGCCCGATCCGGGCCACCGCCGATTGGGACGACTGGGCGACGTGGAAGGTGACCGCGACCTACAACCTGGCCCTCGCCCGGCTCTCGACCCTCGCGGTTCGCGGGAACTGGAGGGACGAACACCGCAAGGTCGCTTGGAGGATCCCATACGACGCCATCGACGGAGAGTTCTCTGCGGCGTCGTTCGACATCTCCGCCGAGTGGAACGCCCTCTCCCTCTCCCTCAAGAACGACCTGGACCTCAACCGCCTCGAGCTGACTGCGGCGGATCTCACGGCGGACCTGGCCGTGGCGAACGGGTGGGGGGTGGAGCTCGGGGTTCGGTATTCCTCGGGATCGGTTGATCTGGACGACGTCTCGTACGGCGTGTTCAAGGACATTGCAGATTGCGTGCGCGTCGGCATCGAACGGTCATCGGGCAACGTCTGGCTCTACGTCTCCATCCTCGCCTTCCCGGAAGCCGTGCTCCGCTACGCACCGACAAGCGCGAGCTTCGAGATCGGGGAGTGATGGGGTAAGATCCTCGTCGGCGCTGGAAGGCCGTGCCTTCGGCGCGAGGGGGGAACCATGGACTTGTCGGCCCTTGTGTATCTGGTCATCGCATGCATCCTCATCGGGAAATTCCTCGTCGGAGGCTGCGGCGGGACCTGCGGCTGACCGAGGCGAGATCCGGTTCAAGAGCGGATCGCATCCGGCCATGAGACTGGGCATTGCGCAGACTTGTCCCGTGTTTGGCGAGCGGGACCGGAACCTGAATGAAGCGTTGGACCTTCTCTCCCGCGAGGTCGCCGACCTGTGGGTACTCCCCGAGTTCTTCGCGTCCGGATACCAGTTTGCGCGCGTCGAGGAGGTTCGTGATCTGGCGGAGCCCGTTCCCGGCGGCCCGACCGTGCTCGCCCTCGCTTCATTCTGCCGGGATCGCGGCTGTTCCGTCGTCGCCGGACTTCCTGAGGCCGCGGACGGCGTCATGTACAACTCGGCGGTCCTCGTCGGCCCCCGCGGACTCACGTCGGTGTACCGAAAGATCCACCTGTTCGGCGACGAGAAGCGCTGGTTCGCTCCAGGAAACCTGCCGTTCTCCGTCGAGGACGTGGGCGCGGCGCGCATCGGGGTCATGATCTGCTTCGACCACTTCTTCCCCGAGGCGGCTCGCACCCTCGCGCTCCTCGGCGCCGACATCCTCGCCCACCCGGCGAACCTCGTCATCCCCGGCCTCGCACAGCGGACGATGACCGTGCGCGCGCTCGAGAACGGGGTGTTCGCCGCGACGGCCAACCGCGTGGGGGAGGAGTCCCGCGCGGAGAAGGCACTTCACTACACGGGGCAGAGTCAGATCGTCGCTCCGGACGGCACGGCCCTCGTCCAACTCTCGCCCGACCACGTCGAGGTCGGCGTGGCCGAGGTCGACCCCGCGGCGGCGCGAGACAAGCGCCTCACATCACGCAACGACAAGCTCGGCGACCGTCGGCCGAAGTTCTACCGAGCGTAGCGGGTCGCCGTGCTACACCATCACCCGAAAGAAGGAAGACCATGATCGATGTCGGAAGCCGAAGAGAGCAAGCATGGATCGTGGAGCGCAGTCACCTGGCGAGCGCGTTTGGGAGCGGGCTCGTCGATGTGCTGGCCACGCCGGTCCTGGTGGGGTTCTGCGAGGACTGTGCTCGTCGGCTCGTCGATCCTGCCCTGGCCGCCGGCCAGAGCACCGTTGGCGTCTCGATCGCGCTCGAGCACGTCGCCGCGACGCCTCCGGGGATGACCGTGGCCGTGCATGCCGAGCTGACCGGCGTTGACGGTCGCCGCCTCACATTCCAGATCGAGGCTCGCGACAACGTCGAGGTCGTCGGCCGCGCCACGCATGTGCGCTACGTCATCGACACCGCGAGGTTCGAGGCGCGTGTCGCGCAGAAGGCGGCGCAATCGTGCACGGAGGGCGCGGCGCAAGCGCGCACGGAGCCGCAAACGGACTGAGTGCGGGCCGCAAACGGACGGAGTGCGGGGCGCGGCGGCAAACGCGGTGCGAGCGGGCCGGCGCAAGCACGGACGGCGGGCGCGGCGCAACCGCGGACGGCGGGCGCCGACTGAACCTAGGCGGCGCAAGCGCGGACGGAGCCGCAAACGGACTGAGCGCGGGCCGCAAACGGACGGAGTGCGGGCCGCAAACGGACGGAGTGCGGGCCGCAAACGGACGGAGTGCGGGGCGCAAACGCGCACGGCGGGCGCAGCCCCAAACGGACGATGTGCGGGGCGCAAACGGACGGAGCGCGGGGCGCCCTGTCGCACCGGCCACAGATCCCAGCGCGAATCGACACGCCCCGACCACCCCCTCTTCACACGGCATTCACAGCCCGCGGTCATTCTACGGTCAGCAGCCCAGAGCTGCTCTTCCGCTAAACCTCCTTGCGGATAGCCACCACACCGATCGGGGAGCGTCCTTCGGGACCTCCCCGATTGCCTTTCTTGCGGTCTATCCTCCGCCGACCGGCGGAAGAAGCGTCAAGCGGTCTCCGTCGTGCAGTGGGGTGCGCAGGCCGTCCTTCCACGCGACGTTGCCTCCGTTGATGAGCGCGGCGACGTGGCTTCGAACGTGGCCGGCGCCGTCGAGGAGACGCGGCTGCGCCGCGGGATGACGCAACGCCAGCATGCGCACGGCCGCCTCGACGTCGGCCCCCTCCGGAAGCTCCAGCACGCGGTAGTCCTCGCAGAGATCCTTCTTGAACGAGAAGCCGAGTTCGATGGAGACTCGCATCATCTCATCGCCCGACGAGGCGCGCCGAGATGGCGTTCTGCACAGGCACGAGATCGTAGAGCGCTTCGTCGGCGAGCCGCCCGTCCCGAACGCGCCACTCTCCGTTCACCATCGCGAAGTCCACTCGATCGGCCGCGCAGTGGACGAGGGCTGCGACGGGATCGGCTTGCGCGCCGGCAAAGGCGACATCGTTCAGGTCGAACGCGATCAGATCGGCCGCCTTGCCCACCTCGATCGACCCGATCTCCGCCTCGCGGTGAAGGACCCGGGCGCCGCCGATCGTCGCCATCGAGAGAACGTCACGTGCAGAGAGCGCGTCGGCCCCGTAGCGAACGCGCTGCAGGAGCATGGCCTGGCGTACTTCACGGATCATGTTCGACGAGTCGTTGCTTGCCGACCCGTCCACGGCCAGGCCGATCTTGACCCCGGTGCCGACCATCTTCGCGACGGGGGCGATCCCCGATCCCAGCGTCATGTTCGACGTGGGGCAGTGGGCCATCCCGACGCGGGCCCGGGCAAGCTTGTCGATGTCCGCCTCGTTGAGGACGACAAGATGCGCGAACCAAGCGTCGTCCCGAAGCCAGCCGAGGTCCTCGATCAGGTCGACCGGGCGTCGCCCGAAGCGCTCGAGGCAGTAGACCTCCTCGTCCTCGGTCTCCGCGAGGTGGGTGTGGACAAGCACCCGGTACTCGTCGGCCAATCGCAGCGTCTCTCGCATGAGGTCGGGCGTCACCGAGAACGGAGAACACGGGGCGAGCGCGATGCGCAGCATCGCAAACGGCTCCGGGTCGTGATACCGCTCGATCGCACGGCGGCAGTCGGCGAGGATCTCGTCCTCCGACTGAACGACGCTGTCGGGCGGGAGCCCCCCGTTCTTCTTCGAGAGCGACATCGAGCCGCGGCAAGGATGGAACCGGATTCCCGCCAACTCTGCCCCCTCGATGTCCGCGGCGAGGATGTCCCCGCCGCCGCGCGGGTAGAGGTAGCAGTGGTCGGACGTCGTCGTCGCTCCGGAGAGAAGCAGCTCGCTCGACGCGACGGCCGCCGCGGTGCGCATCGCTTCCTCGCCGAGTCCCTTCCAGCGGTCGTAAAGGAAGATGAGCCAGTCGAAGAGCTTTGCATCGGACGCTCCGGGGACATTGCGGAAGAGCGATTGGTA
Organism: Candidatus Bipolaricaulis sp.; assembly: GCA_028713635.1. Taxonomy (GTDB): domain Bacteria; phylum Bipolaricaulota; class Bipolaricaulia; order UBA7950; family UBA9294; genus JAPLGD01. The sequence continues at coordinate 35,513 of JAQTNX010000002.1, read as the reverse complement.
TAGGTGATGGTGCGTGTTCACGAACCCCGGGAGGAGGACCTTGCCGTCCCCCCGAATCGTCTCGTCCGCGCGAATCCCCGTCGGGGTCTCGCCCACGGCGGCGATCCGATGCCCGTCGACCAACACGAATCCGTTCCGAATCTCGCGTCCGGCCCCGTCCATGGTCGCGACGACGTCGAACCCCGTGAACAGCGTGCGCCGCACCGTTCTCATCCCGCCAGATCCACCTTGTTCGCCGTCTCGAGGAACGCCGCGACCAGGGCAATGGCCGACTCGATGGCGTCGACGTGCACCGTCTCGACGACGGAGTGTACATAGCGCGTCGGAATCGACAGCGTGATCGCCGCTGAGCCGTCGCCCGCAAGCTGGAGTCCGCCGGCGTCCGTGCCACCCTTCGACGCCAGGGTGATCTGATGCGGAATCTTCCGCTTCTCGGCTAGATCACGGAACGCCCGCACGAGCGCGGGATGCGAGATCGAACGGGCATCCTTGAGCGAGATCGCCACGCCGCCGCGGAACTGCGACACCTGGTCTCTCTCCGAAACGCCCGGCATGTCGGCAGCAATGCACACATCGAGCGCAATGGCGATGTCCGGCGCGATCCGGTGCCCGGCCACCTGGGCGCCACGCACCCCGACTTCCTCCTGGGACGTTGCAAGGACGTAGAGGTCGCAGGCAACCTTCTTGGCGCGCTTCAGGGCTTCGATCGCCACGTACACACCAACGCGGTCGTCGAGCGCCTTGCTCGACACAACGTCCCCGTAGGCCACGAACTCCTGATGCATGGTCACGACGTCGCCGACGGCGACCTTCTTCTTCACGTCCCCGGCCGGCAGGCCGACGTCCACAAACAGGTCGGCGAGGTCGATCGGCTTCTTCCTCTCATCCTCCGTCAGGATGTGGATCGGCTTCCGGCCGATGCATCCCGGGAGGGCGCCGCTCGCCCCATGCACGACGACGCGCTGGGCGACGAGCGTCACGGGATCGAAGCCCCCGAGCGCGTGGATTCGCAGGAACCCCGACTCGTCTTCAATGTGGCTCACGAGGAAGCCGATCTCGTCCATGTGTCCGGCGATCGCGACGACGGGCCCCTTGCCCGCCTTGTGAGCGATGACGTTCCCGAGGGCGTCGATGTCGACCGAGTCAACGTGCGGCGAGATCGCGTCCACGATCACCCGTCGCACCGGTCCCTCGTACCCCGGGACGCCCGTCGCCTGCGTGAGTTGCTTCAGCAGCTTCATGCCGCCTCCTTCCGCAAGCAGAGTGTAGTCGCGGCCTAGACAAGATCAACCGTTGCCCTCTCCGGCCCGCCCCGCTACCATCCCAACATGATTCCGCTTCGCGACACGCTGCGCAGCCCCCGCTTCCCGGTCGTGACCGTGTCGCTCATTGTCATCAACTTGCTCGTCTTCCTGTACCAGGGGTATCTCCAGACGCAACCCTCGTCATGGAACGACCTCGCGCCCTGGCGCGCCAGCCGCCTCGTTCCGCCTCCCGCGTACAGCGACCGGGCCTACCAACTCCATCTCGCCGAAGGCGGGAACCCGTCGCAGTACCCGATCTCGGCCGCGAACAAGCTGATCGCGCAGTTCGCTCTCATCCCCGGCGAGCTTCTCGGCGGGCGCGATCTGCCCCCCACGATTCCCTTTCCTCTCTGGTTGACGCTCCTGACGTCCGTTTTCCTGCACGGAGGCCTGCTCCACCTGCTCGGCAACATGCTGTACCTCTGGATCTTCGGGGACAACGTCGAAGGTGCGATGGGTTCCGTGCGGTTCCTCATCTTCTACCTGCTCTGCGCGGTGGCCGCCGCCGGCGCGCAGATCGCCGTCGATCCCAGAAGCGCACTCCCGATGATCGGCGCGTCCGGCGCCATCGCCGGAGTGCTTGCCGCCTACCTTATGCTGTTCCCGTTCTCGCGGATCGTCACGCTGATTCCGATCTTCTTCTTTGCGCGCCTGGTCGCCGTGCCTGCCGTGATCCTCCTCGGTCTCTGGTTCCTCCTCCAGATCGTGAGCGGCCTGAGCTCGACCGGCGGCGCGGGAGGAACCGCCTGGTTCGCCCACATCGGAGGGTTCGCCGCCGGCCTCCTTCTCGTCTTCCTCTTCCGTCGGAAAGACGTTCCGATCACGCTTTGGCAGGTTGTCCGCCGTCGTCGGCCCGGAGCGTGACGGGAAAAAGGTCGCCTCACCGACGTACGATTGGCTTCAACCCTGAGGTTCAAGCTGCTAAGATGAACCTGCACGTTGAGGGAAGACCGTCCAAAGGAGTGATGGGTTATGAGGCAAGGTACAGCCTTTGTCGCTGTTCTGATTCTCCTCGTCGGGGTTGGCTTGCCCGGGATCGCCGCCACGGAGCGAGCGGAGCACACAGCGATCGTGATCACGAACGACTACGAGTTCACGCCGTCGAACGGCGTCTGCTCGGGGACCGGCACTGCCGAAGACCCCTACGTCATCCAGGGCTGGAAAGTCGATGCAGGGTACGACAACTACGGCGTCCGCATTCACGGAACGACCCGCTACTTCGTCGTTCGCGACGTCGAAGTCACGGGAGCAAGAAGGGCGGGCATCTCCCTCAGCTACGTCCGCAACGGCCGCATCGAGGGATGTCTGCTCGACGCGAATTGGGTCGGTGTCGCCCTCAACTACTCCACGTTCGTGCGAGTCTCGGACTGCGTGTTCGAGACGAACACAGACGGAGTGCACCTGGTCTACTCGAGAGACAACCAGATCCTCTACAACGTGTTCGACCGGAACGACACCGCCATCTGGCTCGATGCCTCCAACCGGAACGAGATCACGGGGAACTTGATCCACGGCTCGCACATGGGCGCGTACCTGAACCTCGGATCGGCGGAGAACCGTATTCTGATGAACGCGTTCGTCTCCAACCTGCACAACGCGTACTCGGATGAGCCGAACGTCTGGAACACCGATCGGCAAGGGAACTACTGGAGCGAGTTCAAGGCGATCGACGCCAACGAGGACGGAATCTGGGATTCTCCGTACCTGATCAACAGCGACGGTGACCAAGACAGCTTCCCGCTCGTGACCCACCCGCTCGTGCCGACCCCCGAACCCGAGACGTGCGACAGCTAGCCGTCTCCTGACTGGCGAGCGCTTCCCGAATCCGTGCCGCGGCGGCCCCAACGATGGGGCCGCCGCATTTCCTCGGCCCGCCAGCGAAACTCGATCGACCTCCCTCCAGTTGATTTCCGGTGCCTGTCGTTCCTACACTCCTGCGATTCCAGCGAATGGAAAGGACGCCATGTCAACCGAGCGCTTCTCCGACCGAGTCCGGGGAGACATCCCCTACAACCTCCTTCACATCCCGGTGTCTGATCTGCGTGAGGGAACTCGCGTCGGCCAGTGCTTCCTCGTCAAGAAGAAGACCCAACGGTCGACGCGGACCGGAGATCCCTACCTGGAGATCCTCCTCGCCGATCGGACGGCGGTCGTCCAGGCGCGGGCCTGGGCCGATGCGACGCAGCGCTATGCGAGCCAGTTCGAGGAAGGCGACTTCGTCTTCGTCCAAGGTCGGGTGGAGACGTACCGAAACGCCCTCCAACTCGTCGTTGAGTCGATCCGCCGTCTGACCCAGGAAGAGCAGGACGGGGGCAAGCTGCCGGGCTTTGATGCGACGCTCCTCGTGCCGACGTCGGAGCACAACCTCGACGACATGTGGGCTCGCCTCCTCGCCCTGGCCGCCACGATTGAACCCGAACCGCTCCGCGCACTCACCGAGTCTCTCCTCCGGGACCACGCGGAGGCCTTTCGCGAGGCGCCGGCCGCGGTGTCGAACCACCACGCCTACAACGGCGGCCTCCTCGAGCACACGCTGGAGGTTGCGCAGGGCGTCGCCCGCTTTGCCGACGAGGAGCCGTCGCTCGGCCTGCGGCGAGGGCTGGCCGTCGCTGGCGCTGTGCTGCACGACATTGGGAAGCTCCTCGAGCTCGAGAACCCGATCGCTCCCCGGTACAGCCTGGAAGGGCAGCTGATCGGCCACCTTCTCCTCGGGCGCGACATGGTCCGCCAGGTGGCGGCGTCGTTGGTGTGGCCCGATCCGCGGACCCCTCTCCTCCTCGAGCACATCCTGATTTCCCACCACGGCGAGCTGGAGTACGCGGCCGCGATGGTGCCGAAGTCCCCGGAGGCCGTCGCCGTCTACCACTTCGACAACCTGTCGGCGAAGCTCAACATGATCAAGACCCACATCGCCTCCGATGCCGAAGAGGGGGACTTCACCGACTGGGAGCGCAACATGGAGCGCCGCTTCTTCAAAGGGACCCTGACCGACGCCTGACATCGCCGGCGACCCCGTGGCGCGCCTCTCTTCGGGACCTATAATCACGGCATCTTGAGAGGCTTCGGAGGTTGTCCATGTTGCGCACAGCGTATTGCGGACGTTTGACCGCGGCGAACGTCGGAGAATCGGTTCGGTTGGCCGGGTGGGTCAACCGCCGGCGTGATCTCGGCAAGATCACGTTCGTCGACCTGCGCGACCGCACCGGCCTCGTCCAGCTTCTCTTCGGCAGCGACGACGACAGCCTCCACGATGCGCACACCCTGAACCGCGAGGACGTCATCGCCATCCGCGGAACGGTCGCGAGACGGTCGGAGACGAACATCAACCCCGAGATGCCGACCGGAGAGATCGAGGTCCACGTCGACCAGCTTGAGGTTCTCAACCGTTCGAAGACCCCGCCGTTCCTGATCGAAGGGGACGGCTCGGACACGACGGAGGACACCCGGCTTCGATACCGCTACGTCGACCTGCGCCGCGAGCGGGTCCAGAGGGCGCTCGAGCTGCGTCACCGCACGTTCCAGGCGACCCGCGGCTACTTCACGGAGCGCGGATTCCTCGAGGTCGACACGCCGTTCTTGACGAAGTCGACCCCCGAGGGCGCTCGCGACTTCCTGGTGCCGAGCCGCATGCACCCGGGCTCGTTCTATGCGCTGCCGCAGTCGCCGCAGCTCTTCAAGCAGCTGTTCATGGTCGGAGGCGTCGATCGCTACTTCCAGCTGGTGAAGTGCTTTCGTGACGAGGACCTGCGCGCCGACCGCCAGCCGGAGTTCACGCAGCTCGACCTCGAGATCGCCTTCCCGTCCGGGACGGACGAGATCTACGAACTCCTCGAGGGTGCCGTAGCCCGGGTCTTCCGCGAGGTCCTCGGCATCGAACTCGACCTTCCGTTCCCACGGGTCCCCCACGCCGAGGCGATGGCCCGATTCGGAATCGACAAGCCGGATATGCGGTTTGGCATGGAGATTCAGGACGTCTCGGCCCCGCTGCGCGAGTCGGGCTTCCGAGTCTTCTCGGAGGCTGTGCAGAGCGGCGGCAGGGTGGCCGGCATCCTGGCGAAGGGGTGCTCCGGCTACTCGCGCGCCACGCTCGACAAGCTGCAGGCGCTCGCCGTCTCGGCGGGTGCGAAGGGCCTCGTGTGGCTGAAGGTCGACGACGGCGTGACGTCGCCGATCGCGAAGAACCTTACGGAGAGCGAGCTCCGCGGACTTGTCTCCACCTTCGGCGCCGCGCCCGGAGACCTGATCCTCCTCCTCGCGGGAACGGGGATCGAGAAGCCGCTCGGCGAGCTGAGGCTCGCCGTGGCGCGTCAGGAGTCGCTCGCCGAGGAGGCTTGGAGGTTCCTCTGGGTCACGGACTTCCCGCTGTTCGAGCTCGACGAAGAGGGCCATCTCACGAGCGCCCACCACATGTTCACCTCTCCCCACGCGGACGAGATCGGCCGGCTGGAGACCGATCCCCTTCACGTCCGCTCGAACGCATACGACCTCGTGCTGAACGGAATCGAACTCGGCAGTGGAAGCATCCGAATCCACTCGCGCGCCCTCCAAGAGAGGATCTTCCGCCTCGTCGGCATCTCGGAGGAGGACGCACGCCTTCGGTTCGGGTGGTTCCTCGAGGCGCTCGACTACGGCGCGCCGCCGCACGGGGGATTCGCTCTCGGCATCGATCGTTTGGTGATGTTGATGGCGCACGAGCAGTCCCTGCGCGACGTGATCGCGTTCCCAAAGACGGCCAACGGCATGTGCCCGCTCACCGAGGCCCCGATGCCCGCGGCGCCGAAGCAGCTCGAGGAACTGGGAATCGAGGTCGCTCGAAGGCCATGAGGCGCTCCGTTCTTCTGCTTTCCCTAGGGCTCGTCTCGGCGCTGATCGTGATCGCGATCCTGTTCGCCGCAGGAGTGGAGCGCGTGACGTTCACGTCGGGGCGCCCGTTCGACGAGACCCTCGCAAACCGCCAGCTGTTCAGCGCGCCAGGCGCGAAGCCCATGGAACCCCTGCGTCCGGCCGACCTCGCTGTGGCGTACGGCCTGCTCGCCGGGATCGTGCTCGCCATCATCCTGTTCCTCCAGAAGAACGCCGGACGTGAAGGTCTTCCGCCGCGGAAAGGCGGGCGCTGGATTGCCCTCCTGGCGGTCGCCACCGTCATCGGCATGGTCACCGTGGTGCTCGTCTTCGGCGTCAACTGGTCGCCGGAGGCGGACGAAGAGGACGCCTCCGAGGAGCCGGGTTCCTCGGCAATCACCAGCAATCCGCTGGGTCCCGCCGAATATCAGAGCATCGACGACCTCTTCGGAACTGGGGGCGACGACACGGGCCGAGGAACAGCTCCGAGCGCTCTTGTGATCACGGGGATCCTCGCCGTCGTCGCGCTTGGCCTCGGCGTCGCCCTCGTCGTCGGCCTCCTCCGGCGAAAGCGCCGCCCTCCGGCGGACGACGTCACCGACGCAATCCTGGCACCGGTTCGCGCCGCCGTCGCGGAGCTCCGCCTCGGCAGGGATGCGCGAGGTGCTGTAGAGCACTGCTACCGACAGATGCTTACCGCGCTCGCCGTGCGCTCGAAGGTCGACCCCTGCTGCCTCACGCCGCGCGAGTTCGTGGCCGCTCTGGCGGGCGTCGGGCTCGATGGGGCGGCTATCGGCGAGCTCTCGACCCTCTTCGAGGAAGTCCACTACGGCCACCGCCCGGAGGAAGCGTTGGCCGCCCGTGCGCTGCAGTGCATGACGGCGATCACGAACGCGTACCCCATCCCCGAGGCCACCCCATGAGAAGAAAGAAGATGGAGGGCACGTTCGTTGTGCTGGAGCTCGCGGTGCTCCTTGCTCTCACCCTGTTCGCCCTCTCGATCCCCATGCGGCACGGAGCGCGGTTCTGGGAGGCGGTTGCCGTCCTTCCGCAGATCGTCCTCTGGTTCGTGCCGATCCTGTTCGCGTTGCCCGTCCTTCTCTTCTTCGCCAACCGGCTTCGGCCGGAGCGAGCCCCTCGCGCCACCCCGCGGATCGAAGACTCCTCGGTGGGGACGCTCGCGTACCTCGTCGACGCGATCCGCCAATCCCGATCGAGCCATCTGGCGAGGTCTCGGGTCACGAGCCAACTCGTCCGGTTGGCCGTTCGCATCGACGCGCAGCGGTTCGACATGCGCGAGGAAGAGGCGTGGACGATCTTCCGCGAGCGCTGCCGAGAGCTGGAGCCAGACCTGGCAGCCTTCCTGGAGAGGGAGGACCTCGGTGCGCTGTCCGGTACGGCGTTTCAGTCTTCCATCCGAAGGACCGTCGCGTTCCTCGAACGCGAGAGCGAGGAGGCCTAGGCAATGATCCCGATTTCCCACGTGGAGAAAACGGCGCACCGGGTCGTGGACGAGGTCTCGAAGGCGGTGATCGGCAAGTATGACGTCCTGATGGAAGTCATGGCGACGATCCTCGCCGGCGGGCACGTCCTCTTCGAGGACAATCCGGGGCTCGCGAAGACGCTGATTGCGCGGAGCTTCGCGCGCGTCCTCGGCGTAGACTTCCGCCGCATCCAGTTCACGCCGGACCTCCTGCCAGGCGACATCACCGGGTCCCACATCTACGACCGTACGAAGAACGAGTTTGCCCTCGCCCCGGGACCGATCTTCGCTCACGTCATCCTCGCCGACGAAGTGAACCGCGCGACTCCGAAAACGCAATCGGCCCTTCTCGAAGCGATGCAGGAGTTGCAGGTCTCGATCACCGGGGAGACGCGGCCGCTCCCGAAGCCGTTCATTGTCATGGCCACGCAAAACCCGATCGAATACGAGGGAACGTTCCCGCTCCCCGAAGCGCAGCTCGATCGGTTCATGGTTCGGCTGAGCGTCGGCTACCCCCAGCCGCCCGAGGAGGTCGAAATCCTCCGACGGCGCGCGGAGCGGAAGGAAGACGAAGTGAGTCTCTCCATCATCTCCTCCGCCGAGGCGCTCCTCGAGATGCAGCGCGCGGTCGAGGACGTCGCTGTGGACGAGGACATTCGAAACTACATCGTCTCTCTCGTCGGACGCACGAGGAAGCACACGAGCGTCTACGTCGGGGCAAGCCCCCGCGGATCCCTGGCGCTGTTCAAGCTGTCGCGAGCCTGGGCCGCGCTCTGCGGCCGCGACTACGTCCTGCCCGACGACGTCAAGCGCTTCGTCGTGCCGGCGCTCGCCCACCGCCTGATCCTGCGCCCGGAGTTCTGGAGCCGCCAAGCGTCCACGAGCGATGTAGTCGAGGGAATCGTCCAGGCCACTCCGGTCCCGAAGGTCTCCTAGCGCGATGACCGATCCTCGATACCCAGTCGCCGCGTGCATCAGCGTCGGCATCCTGATCGCCGCACTGGCCACGCGCAACGCCGGCCTCTTCATGGCCGCGATTCCGGTCCTCGCGTACGCCGCGGCGCTGCTCGTCGCGCGGATGCGGCTTCCTCATCCCGAACTCGACATCTCGAGAACCCCGTCCTCTCATCGGGTGTGCTCCGGCGACGACGTCCGCTACACCGTCGCGGTCACCAACTGCGGTGCGCCCCTGCCGCTCGTCGGAGTCCTCGACGTGGTGCCGCCCGACCAGCCCGTTCAAGAAGGGATCCCCTCGTACCTAGGTCCCATGGGACGAGACCAGGATGTTCGCCTTTCGTACACGCTCCGACCGACCCGAGGGATCCATCTCCACGACCACGTCACGGTGGCATCCTGGACCCGAACCGCTCTCGCGTTCCAGGAGCACGAACTCGTCTGCTCGACGTACGTCTCTGCGATCCCGGAAACCGAGAAGCTGCCTCCCCTGACCCTGGCGCCCCGCCGCACGCACGCGTTCGCCGGTCCCATCATGGCTCGCGCCCCAGGACCGGGTGTGGACTTCTTCGGTTGTCGCGCCTACGTGCCCGGCGACGACGTTCGGAGACTCAACTGGCGCGCCCTTGCGCGCACCGACCGCCTGATCGTCAACGAGTACGAGCAGGAGAGGACGGCCGACGTCACCCTGGTTCTCGACGTTCGCGCACAGGCTCACGTAGAGGTCGGAGGACGCGGCACGTTCGAGGCGGCGTGCCGCGCCGCCGCCAGCCTCGCCGACCACATGATCCGCCAGGGGAACCGCGTCGGATTCCTTCTGTACGGCCAATCGATCGACTGGATCCAGCCCGCCGGAGGGCGGTTCCACCTCGAACGCATCCTCGGCGCCATCGTCCGAGCCAAGCCGGTACGAAGCTTCGCCTTCGAGGATCTCGCGGGGATTCCGGCGTCCATCTTCCCCTCGGGGTCACAGCTGATTCTCCTCTCCTCGCTGCCGAGGGATGAGGACTACGACGTGCCGGTCCAGCTCGCCGCCCGGGGGTACTCCGTGCTCGTCGTCTACATGAACAGCGAAAGCCTCCAGGCTTCCGCCGAGGAGGCCGACGATGCGTTGGCGCTTGCGCTGCGCATTCGCTCGCTGCGACGTGACTCGGCCATCCGCCAGATGCGTCGCGGGGGCGTGCGAGTGCTCTCGTGGGACACCGAGGAGCCCCTCTCCGTCGCCCTTCATCGGGCACGTCTGGACCGAGGCGGGAGGAGGAGGCGCTCGTGAGGATCGTCGTGCTCGTTCTCGTGGTGCTGTCAGCCGGTCTCGCCGTGGCGGGCGCCGCGCTCGTCTACCCTTGGACGTTCGCTCTCGCTGCGGGCCTCACGGGGGGGCTTTGGATCGCCCTCGCCGCTTGGCGCCCCTCGAGCCGGCTCCACGTGCTTCCGATGCTCCTCTGCGTCGGCACGTGCTCCGCTCTCGCCATCAGTGCCGAGGCACGCATCTTCGGCCTTCTGAGTCTTCCCTTGGCGCTCTTCGCCTGGGACGCAAGCGTCACGGGACGAACGATGTCGCGCTTCGCCGCCGTCGTGCCGTCTCCGGTCATTCTCCGGTACGTGGCCGCGATCGCGGCGATCGGCGGAGCGTCCGTCGTCGTCGCCGTCGGCGGAAACCTCCTCCCTCTCCGGCTCAGCTTCCCGATCGCCCTTGGTGTCTCCATCGGGCTCCTCGGCCTTACGATCGCCGTCCTCTGGACCGCACGCCGATCCGGGGCCGTCGTCCCCATCGTTGTGGACCAGGAGAACGCCGAGGAAAAAGAAGAGGACGCGGCCGCCGAGTGGGACGCGTCCCCTTCCTATCAACCCCGAGGAATCTCGAACTCTCGCTAGGGCAGACCGAGCACCCCGCACATGCCGCTCACGAAGCGCACTCCGCTCGCGTACCCGCTCATCTCCCCGGAGAACCGCGAAATCGTCGTCGCATACCCAGGGTAGAGACGGTACGAGAAGACGAGCTCATCGCCGGGTTCGAATGCGCTTCCCCAGAGAACTTCAAGCTTCCGCGCTTCGGCGTTGATGTTCGTCATCGCTCCGGCCGTGTCGACCAGCTCGACCTGCCACCCCTGCTGCAGCGTCTCCACGAATCCGAGCGCCGACGAAGACGCCACCACACGGATGCTGATGACGACGAGGATGGCCCCGTCAGCCTGCGCGAGAACGTCTCTCACCGCGAACGACGGCACGACCCCCACCAGGATGCCCTTGCGACAGGACTCCCGGCGTCCGGTGCTGTCGACGATGGTCAGCTCTACCTCGTAGGAGCCCGCCGCCGGATACGCGTTCGTCGTCACGGCGTCGCGCGTCTCGAGGTCTACGACGCCATCCCCGTTCCAGTCCCATCGATACGTGTACGTCCCGCCGGTCAAACACGGCTCGCACACGGCAAAGCTCACGCCCTCACCCACGCCTGGGTTGTACGTGGACGGCGTGAAGTCCGCCTTCCACGCGGCCGTCGCCGTCCACGAAACCGCGACAGCGATCGCCGCCGCGACAATCCATACGCGTCGTACGTTCTTCATGGCCCCCTCCCTCTTCATCACGCCCGGCAGCGACGACCCACTCCCCTAGGGAAGCGGGTCGTGCACCGAGCTTCCCGTCAGCCAATAGGCAATCAGGTCTTGAATCGTGACCAGGTCAATCTTGCCGTTGTTCGTGTGCGGGACCGACGCACCGGACAGCCAGAGCGAAACGGCATACTGGATCTGGTCAAAGCCGATCAGCTCTCTGAGACACAGGTCGATCGCCGACGTCTCGACGTTCCACCGGGAGACCACGATGGGGATGGAGAGGTACTTCGCAAGCACCACGCGATCCTCGCCGGCGATCGTCTGCAGCAGCCGCGGCGACGAACTCCCCACGGAGCCTCGAATCGCCACGGGATCCGCTTCCGCCTTCGGCGCGCTCGAAGGAGCCGTCAGGGTGTAGCGAATCTCGCGCTGCGAGTCCGGGCCGGTGCCCGTGAACTTCTCGACGAACAGCCACTCCGCTGTGGTCCCGCTCTGGCGAAGCGTCGCGCCGTCGGTCTCCACGGATCGGAACGTCCAACCCGCCGGAAGCGTCTCGCTCACGGCAAGCCCATTCAGCGTCGTGTTCGCGCGGAGCGATAGGGTGACCGTGACCGTGGCTCCCTGGACTGTTCGGTCCTCGGGCAGGCACGTCTCGATCGTCCGCGCCGCCGTGACGCTCGACACGGCCGTCACGGTCTTCTCGAGCGTCGCCCGGCTGCCCATGTCGTCCGTGACGTAGAGCGTGACGTCGTAGTCTTCAGGCTCGACGAACGTGAACGACACGTCCGGCGCATCCGTCGAAACATCGACAACGCCGTCAGACCCGAAGTCCCACTCGTACCGTACGACGCGCCCGTCCAAGTCGTACGACGCGCTTGCGTCGAAGATGACCTCGACGCCCACGCGCGGTTGGTCCACGACAGACATAGAGTCGGCCTCCAGGACGGCAAAACTTGCCGTCGGAGGTGCGTTCCCGATGACGAGCTCTCGCGTGTACGGCTTCGACGCGAGCCCGCGGTCGTCGGTGACGACGAGCGTCACGGTGTACGTGCCGACCTCCGCGAACCGGTGGACGGGGTCCTTCACGTCCGCCGTCGTCCCATCTCCGAACTCCCACGCCCAGGCGGCCACGGTCTTGTCGCCGTCGATGTCGCGCGACGCGTCGTGGAACTCGACCGCGTCGGCCGTGGTCGGCGCCCCCGGCTCAAATGCGAACTTAGCCTCCGGCACGCGGTTCGGCATGACAACGCTCAATCGATTCGCCCCGATGTCCACCGTCTGCTCCACGCCGCGGAAATCCCTGTAGGTCGCCGTCGAGCCGTCGTCCGTCGGCAGGATCCCGCTCTCCGTCGCGCGAAGCTTTATGTCGATTCGCAGGATCTGCCCGAGCAGTACCTGCTCAAACACCCCGCGGACCGTCGTGCTGCCGTCCATCTCGACCCGCACCTGGCTTGCGGCCGGCGCGGAGCTCATCCACTCGAGTCCGGCGGGTATGTGCTTCTCCACAACCACATCGGACGCCGCAACCGTTACGAAGGCGTGCAGGACGACCGATTCGAGCGCCGCGTCCGACGGGCGGGCCGCGAACGCCCCCCCCGACGTCGCCGCGAACTCCTCCAGAAGCGACCGGTTGATCAGGGTTCCGACGCCGACACACGTGATCTGGATTCCCGTCTCGGCCGCGATCTTGCCCTCCGACCTTGCGTCCGGTCCCACATTCGACTGCCCATCCGAGAAGAGGATGATGAGCATCGTCGCGTCGGGCCGAGCCGTCTGGGAAAGCTCTCGCCGCGCCAGTTGAAGCGCCGTGCCGAGCGCCGACTTGTCGCCGCCCGCGAGCCCCCCAATCGCCGACTTGATCTCCGCCTTGCTCTTGGAGAGCGGCAAGGCCACCCGCGCTGTCGCCGCGTACGACAGGACGCCGACGCGGTCGTTCGGACCCATGCGGTCCACGACGTCAAGGGCGAAGAGCTTCGCCTCCGCCAGTTCGGCCGTTGCCGACGCGTCGAAGACCAGCATGCAGTCCACCGGGAAGCGGTCCCCGGTCGCGCCGATGCCCTGAAGCGTGAGCGAGACGTTCGTCGTCTCCGGCGCTTGTCCCATTCCTGTCACAAAGACCTGCGACGGGTCGACCGTCTGCAGAATCTGGATGGTTCCTTCGCCCAGCACTCCGACCGAACCGGCTGCCAGGCCTACGAAGAGAAGGAACACGGCGAGGGGAACCCCCCTCGCCGTGCTGGTGGTCGTTCTCATGACACTCATCTCCCTCGACGGAGCACCCGGCGTGCGGCGCTACCCGCCGCACACCGAGGCGCTCGGATCACACGGGCCGTCGGGGATCACGGGAAGTGGATCGCAGATGTTCGTCCCCGTGAGCCAGTAGGCGATGATCTCCTTCAGCATGTGGTACCCAACCGTCTCGCCGCATGTCCACGGAACCTCTTCGTCCTCCAACCAGAAGGCGATGGCCCGCTGAACTTGCTGGAACGAGATCCTGTCGGAAAGGGTAATGTCGAGCCGATCGTGGTCCACATCCCAGCGGGAAATCGCCACAAGGACGGACAGACAATCGCTGACGTCGACGCCGCTGTCGCCGGTAACCGGCACCTCCATGCAGGGCAGAGCCGAGTCCACCACACCGTAGAGATCGTTGCTGCTCGCGTAGCACGGATCGCTGGCGGCCATCTCGATCATCTCGGTCTGCGGAACCTCGACTTGGTAGATGATGGTCTTCGTCACTCCGGCCGGGAGCTTCGTAGGCCATACCCACTCGTTGCGGGAGCGCTTGTAGGTGAGCCCGTCATTCTCGATCGGAATGACCTTCCACCCCGTCGGCAGCTCCTCCTTGAGACCAACGCCGTAGAGGTCCTGGTCTGCCCAAATCTCAACCTTCACGGTGAAGGTGCTTCCCGCCTTGTCGCCGCCCGGCCCGTAGTAGTTGAGCAGGACGTTGTTGCACGGCACCGGGGTCGCGATCGTGCGGACGGCCGAGATGCGGGCCGGCGGCACGAGCGGCAGGGGCAGGTCGACCGGCGTGCACGTGTACGCGTACGCCGAGAGCTCCTTCATCTGCTCGAGGCTGATCGTCGAGCCTTGAGTCCACGGCACGACCTCGTCGTTCTGCCACATCTCGAGCGCCCTCTTGAGCTGCTGAGGGTCGATCTTCTGCGACAGCCGCAAATCGATCGTGTCCTCCGTGTCCAGGCCGACACGAGGAACGAGGTGAGCGATGGCTTCCTTCAGAGGCAGAGCGGTGGAGACCTCGATCTTCGCGTCTCCCTCGACCGGCAGCTCCATGAACGGCGTCATCGCCTGGAACGTCCCCGTCAGCGTGAAGCACACGGGGAGCGTCGTCGCGATCAGCTGGTCGCTCGGCGGCACCGTGAGCTCGTACGAGATGATCTTCGTCGATCCTCCCCGAATCTGGTCGACGAACACCCACTGAACCGACGCGCGCTTGAACGCGGCACCTGCGTTCTCGAGTGGCTTGATCTTCCAGCCCACGGGCAGGTTCTCCTGAAGACCCACGCCGGCGACGTCCATCTGCGGCTCCATGCGCACGACGACCAGGAACGTGCTTCCGGGCAGCGCCGCCGACGTGGAGATCGTTCGAGTGACCTTCACCGCGAGGTCTCCGATCGACACGCTCAGCGTCGACCGCGCCGTCGCACCCTCGTTGTCCGTCGCGCGGACCGTGACGCTCTTTGCGCCGCTCGCCGCGTACGTGTAGCTGACCGTAGGCTCCGTGGTCGTCGAGTCGAACAGGCCGTCGCCGTTGAAGTCCCACTCATACTTGTCAATCCGGCCGTCCGGGTCGAATGACGAGGATGCGTCGAACGTGACCGGCTGGTTGATACGCGGATTCGACGGAGAGACCGTGAACCCGACCTGCGGCGGCTCGTTCGGCGTGCCCGCCACAATGATCGGATCCAGCAGGTTCAGCGTGACTTCCGTGGGGCTCGCGAGGCTCCCGGACAGGAAGACAACCCTGGTGATGCCGGCTGAGAACTGCGGGAACAGTGTGACCGAGAACTCGGTGCCAAGAGGCCCGAGCACCATGCCGTCGCCGCGTCCCTGGTCCCACGTCCACGAGATGCTGCCCGTGGGCGGCGTGAGTTGCCACGTATCGCGGAAGTCGCTTCCGTCGTCCTTGACGAGGAAGCTTGCGCCCGCCGGAACCCCGGACAGAGTCATCGTCGTCGACCCCGCTGTGCCGGTCGCGGCACCCAGAATGACGAACAGCGAGACGACGCCCCCCGTGGTGTCCTGATACAGGAACACAATCGCGGTGTTGGGCTTCTCAAGCCCTGTCGCTGACTGCATGTTCGTCATCTTGTAGAACGCGACCGCGCCCGCTGCGTTGGCCAGCGGTTCGATCTGCACTTGCGTTTCCCCTTGACTGACAGTGTAGAAGCCGTCTCCCTGTGCCAAGCCCGTCGTCGGAAGTAGGAGAACGACCACCGCCAGAAGGAGGAAAAGGCTAAGAATACTGCCCTTTCGCACCTTCATTGCTACCTCCTTTGTCGGCGTTTTCATCTTCTCTTCGTGTTCAAAGCAGGAATGCAACATCACTCTAGCAGATCCTCCCCCCGGGAGTCTGTAACACCGATTACGCTTCAATCCTCCTCCTTCCCGGTTTCTATCTTCATTACAGTGCCACAGTGACCTGGTAGAGAGCTGCATCAATCGCATCCTTCGCGGCTTCCACGGGGTCCGCGGTGAGAAGCGAGAACAGCGGACGGTCCTCGCATGTCACCGACGTGGTGAACTCGACATCGCCCTTCGGGCTGAACACGGACACGAACATTCCCACCGTCGCGACCTTGTCGATTCCGAACAGAAGACCCAGCGGCGAAATGAGGATCTGCAGCGTGGTGTCGAGGAACGATGTCGCTCCCAAGAGGACGAGGGATCGTTCGGGTCGGTACGAGATCTGGCTTTCCCACTGGATAATCCGAAGGATGACCACATGGTCCGCGTTCAGCGCCTCGGCGAGGCGCTGCATGCCTTCGACCGTCATGCTGTTGCCGACGTACGACCCCGTCAGGCGCTGGGCGAGCATCAAGTCCCCCTGAGTGTTGACGTCGCACCCGGCCACGACCGAGCAGCGCTGACTGGCGTAGTTCCTGAGGATCTCCAAGTCCGCCGTCGGCACGGCCGCCGCAGCCTGCAGGAACACGGCGATCTTCGGCCGAGCGGAGCATCCCAGAGCGACCGTCGCGACAATCACGACGGCGACGACCCACCTTGCGGTACGGCGCGTTCGATCGGACATTCTCACTCCCCACCACCCATTGTGAAGCCTGGTAACGTGTGAGGGGAGTCTAGCTCTGCGAGAAACCGCGAAGAAGGAACGGTGTCGAAGCGCTTGTCCGACTTTGTCTACGGGGTCCGGGACAGATGTCCGAAGGACGGACTCCCGAATACCGCGAACCTGCTAGATCTCTAACTCCTTGGGACCTTGCGCCGCGTGGGGATGCACGGGGCCCGCATAGATCTTGAGCTTGCGCAGCATCTGCCGGCCGAGGATCGACTTCGGGAGCATCCTGCGCACGGCCTCTCGGATGGGGAGCTCGGGGTGCCGGCCGATGAGCCTGCGGTACGACATCGACTTGAGTCCGCCCATGTATCCCGTATGCCGCTGGTACAGCTTGTCATCCCACTTCTGGCCGGTGAGTTCGATCCGGTCGGCGTTGATCACGACAACGAAGTCCCCGGTGTCGACGTGGGGCGTGTAGATCGGCTTGTGCTTCCCTTGAAGGATGACGGCGATCTCCGAGGCGAGCCGACCGAGTCGCTTCCCGTCGGCGTTGACCACGTACCAGTCGCGATTCCACGTCTTCCCCATCTCTTCGTTCTTTGCGAGAAACGTCCGTTGCCGTTGCATGTTGGAACTCCTCCAAGGTCTGCGGTTCAAGGGTGGATTATAGCTCTGGGACTCGACCCTTTCAAAGCGTCGTTCCGATCGTCTCTTCCGGTCGTGGACCGTACGAAACCATGCCCACCGGAACCCCAAGCTTCTTCTCGATCAGCCGCACGTAGCTCGCCGCCGCCCGGGGGAGCGCCTCCACCGACGCGGGCTCGCCAAGCGATTCCCTCCAGCCACGCACGGCCTCGTACACCGGCTCACAACGTGACAGCCGTTCTCCCGAGAGCGGATACCTGTCCACGCGACGTCCGCCGATGCGGTACTCGGTGCAGACGAGAATCTCGTCCATCTCGTTGAGGACGTCGAGCTTCGTAAGGGCAATCTCGGTGATCCCGTTCAACGTCGCTGCGTAGTGCAGCGCCACGAGGTCGAGCCACCCACACCGTCTCGGTCGACCGGTCGTCGTGCCGTACTCCCCGCCGCGCTCCCGAAGGCTTGCCCCGACCGGGCTTTCCAGCTCCGTGGGGAACGGACCCTCGCCGACCCGAGTCAGGTAGGCCTTCGCGACGCCCACACGCCGGTCGATCGACGGACGCGCGATGCCGAGGGAGGGCCCGATCCCGCCGTATGTCGTGGACGACGACGTCACGAACGGGTAGGTTCCGAAGTCGACGTCGAGGAGCGTCCCTTGCGCTCCCTCGAAGAGCACCCTCCTCCCCTTCCGCAGGGCTTCGTCCACCACGGGAGACACGTCGCAGATTCCATCCCTCAGCTCCCTCCCAGCCGCAAGCAGTCCCTCGGCCAGCGCCTCGGCGGAGTACGCCTGCATCTCCTCGCTTGCCGGCCACTCCCGCTTGAGGAGGTCGAGGCGCCATGCCATCCGCTGCCGCAGAGCCTCCGGCTCGAGGAGATCGCCGGCGCGGACTCCGACATGCGCGACCTTGTCGCGATAGGCCGGCGCGATCCCGCGTCGCGTGGTTCCGAACCGAGCGCCGCTTCCCTCCAGCTCTTCGAGGGTCCGGTGATACGGAAGGATGAGGTGCGCGTTCTCGGCGAGAAGCACCCGCGGCCTCTCGCCGATGTGGTCCGCCACGGCGCGGATCTCCTTCGACAAGAGCTCGACGTCGACGACCATCCCCGCCGCGAGGACAGAGGTCACCCCGGAGTAGAACGCGCCGGCCGGAATCAGATGGGTGCCGAACTTGACTCCGCGGTCGATCACGGTGTGTCCGGCGTTCGGGCCTCCGTTGAAGCGAACGACCATGTCGGCCTCGCGCGCCAACAGGTGAGTGATCTTGCCCTTGCCCTCATCGCCCCACTGCAGTCCAAGAACCGCCGTCGACATCTTGGCCTCCTACGCGTCCCGCACCCGGGTCAATCCGATCGTCACGCGGCGTCCCTCATCCAACTCGATCGTCTGCCTGTACTCGTGCTTCCCGCCCATGTCGGACCTGACACTCACGGCGAGAACCTCGGCGGCGATCTCTTCTTCATGGTCCGCGAGGATCGCGCCGAGCGCGGCGTCCGTTTCGTACGCGAGGCGAACGCGGTCCGTCACGTCGAACCCGGCGTCCTTGCGCGCCACCTGGATGCGGTGAACGACCTCGCGGAACAGCCCCTGGCGACGCAGGTCCTCGTCGATCCGGGTATCCAGGAGAAGCCGGTCGGCCCCCGCCTCAGCGTGTACGTACCCCTCGCGCAGGGTCGCGGCGTAGGTGACATCGTCCGGGCGAATCTCCACGGCCTCGCCGCCCACGTCGACCGTGATCGAACCCTTCGCCAGGGCGGCGCGGAGTGCCGCCGCACCCTGGCCCTTGATCCACGCCGCGGCCTTCGGCCCCAATGCACCCAGCCTCGGTCCGATCGACCGGAAGTTCGGCGCCGCCGTCTCCGTCAAGTAGGTTCCGAAGTCCTTCACGACGTCGACCCGCCGCACGTTCAGCTCCCGCTCGATCAGCTCCTGCACCTCGGCGCGGAGCGCGACGCCGCTCGGCGACGCAATCGCCACGTGGGCGAGGGGTTGCCGAACCTTGATCTGCGCCTGGTTCCGCGCCTGGTGCCCCAGGGCTGCGATGGAGCGGGCCAGCTGCATCTCGCACTCAAGACCCGAATCGATGAGGTTCTCCTCAACCTCGGGGTACGCGCACAGGTGAACGCTCTCGGGGTCGCCGTCCGCCCGAAGCGGCTGGAAGACGGCCTCGGCTAGGAACGGGGTGAAGGGAGCAAGGAGCCGCGACAGCACGAGGAGCGCCTCACGCAGCGTCCCGTACGCAGCCGCTTTGTCGTCTCCCATCCCTCCGCGCCAGAACCGCCGGCGCGACAGGCGCACGTACCAGTTCGAGAGATCGTCGACGAACGCCTCAAGGACGGCCGTCGCCGACACGACGTCGTAGGCATCGAGCGCCTTCACCACGTCGCGCGTCGCGGTCTCGAGACGTGACCGGATCCAGCGATCGAGGACCGACAGAGAAGCATCTCTCGTCGGGTGCACGCCGGGGTCGTAGCCGTCGATCGTCGCGTAGAGCGCGAAGAAGTCGTACGTGTTCCGCACGGTGTCGAGGAACTTGTAGAGCGGCTCCTGAACGGCGGCCTCCCCGATCCGCTTCGACTTCCACGGAGCGCTCGAGGAGAAGAGGTACCAGCGGATGCAGTCCGCGCCGAACCGGTCGATGTAGGTCCACGGGTCGAGAACGTTGCCCTTGCTCTTCGACATCTTGAGGCCGTCCTCGTCCAGGCCGAGTCCCGTCGCGATGCAGTTCCGGTACGGCGCCTCCCCGTGCAGGATCGTCGCCGTCGCGAGCAGGGTGTAGAACCAGCCGCGGGTCTGCTCCATCGCCTCGCAGATGAAGTCGGCGGGGAAGCTGTCGCGGAACCGCTCCTCGTTCTCGAACGGGTAGTGCCACTGCGCCGTGTGCATGCTCCCCGAGTCGAACCACGTGTCGATGACGTAACGGACGCGGCGCGCCGTCCCCCCGCACGCGTCGCAGCGCAGCACAATCGCGTCGACGTACGGGCGGTGCAGCTCGACCGTCTTCGCACGCTCCGGCTCGGTCGCCCGAGCGACCAGATCAGCGCGGCTCTTCACGGCCGTCACGGTTCCGCATCCCTCGCACACCCACAGGTTGAGCGGCGTGCCCCAGTACCGGTCGCGGGAGAGCGCCCAATCCTTCAGGTTCTCGAGGAAGTCGCCCAGCCGACCCTCTCCGACGTGCGACGGATACCACGAGATCTGCCGGTTCTCCTCGATCATCCGATCCTTGAACTGGGTCGTGCGGATGTACCACGAGTCCATGGCGTAGTACAGAAGGGGCGTGTCGCAGCGCCAACAGAACGGGTAGTCGTGCTCGTACGGCATGCTCCGGTAGAGAAGCCCTCGGGCCGTCAGGTCGGCCACAACGACGGGATCGGCCTCCTTGACGAACCTCCCGGCGCACA
This sequence comes from Candidatus Bipolaricaulis sp., assembly GCA_028713635.1. GTDB lineage: Bacteria > Bipolaricaulota > Bipolaricaulia > UBA7950 > UBA9294 > JAPLGD01. The sequence continues at coordinate 15,074 of JAQTNX010000002.1, read as the reverse complement.
GCGGGAACTCCTCGGTGAAGCGTCCGCCGAGGTCCACCGGCTGCACAAACGGAAGCCCCGCCTCCTGACCGAGTCGGTAGTCGTCCTCTCCGAACGCGCACGCGACGTGAACGATCCCCGTGCCGTCGCTCATGTTCACGAACCCGGCGGCGTAAACCTGATGGGCGGCAGGGTCGCTCGTCAGCCGGTACGGAGGCTCGTACCGCACCCCGAGGAGGTCGCGCCCCGACATCTCCCGCAGCACGCGGGCGTCCCCGACCAGAGACCTCTCGACGAGCGCCTTTGCGAGCACCAGCCGCTCGCCGCCCAGCTCGACTTCGACGTACGCTTCGTCCGCAGCGATCGCGAGCGCCACGTTCGCCGGCAGCGTCCACGGCGTCGTCGTCCAGGTGAGGAGAGAGGTCCGCGCGGCGCCGTCCAGCTTGTAGGTCGACGCCGCGTCCGAAACGATCGGCATCCGGAGGAACACGGATGGGTCTTCGACGGCCTTGTACCCTTGAGCAACCTCGTGGGACGACAGTCCCGTGCCGCATCGCGGGCAGTACGGAAGGGTCTTGTGCCCCTGGTAGAGGAGCCCGCGTTCGAACATGGTGGCGAGCTCCCACCAGACGGACTCGATGTAGTCGTCCGTGTAGGTGACGTAGGCATTCTCGAGGTCGATCCAGAACCCCATGCGCCGCATGAGGCGCTCCCACTCGGCCTTGTACCTCCACACAGACTCTTTGCACTTCTGGACGAACCGCTCCACGCCGTAGCTCTCGATCTCCGGCTTGCTGTTGACGCCGATCTCCTTCTCGACCTCGAGCTCGACGGGGAGTCCGTGGGTGTCCCATCCGCCCTTGCGCACGACGTAGCGTCCCTGCATGGTCTTGTAGCGGGGGAAGAGGTCCTTGTAGACGCGGGGCATCAGGTGCCCGAAGTGCGGACGCCCGTTCGCCGTGGGCGGGCCTTCGTAGAACACGTACCGCGGCCCGTTCTCGGTGCGGCGCAGCGACTCGCGGAACGCGTCGGTGCGTTCCCAACGGTCGAGGACCGCGAGCTCGCGGGCGACCGGATCCCTCTCCAGCTTCTCGTACCCCTTCATGTCTCTCCTTACTCCAAAGCCAGCAATGCCCATTCCCAGCCACGCACACCCGAAAGCGACGAAAGACGAACCGACGAGCGCCCCTTAGCGGGGCACAGGAATGTAGATCAGAAGAGGCATGTTGCGCTGTCGTTTCCGCACCATGACGCGATCACAGCGCATGATACGCTGTCCCCGGGCGGCCAGTCAACAACGCCGGCCCGGCGTGCAGTCGCTGGCGGCGGACTCGGACAGACGACCGGTCGTGCAGCCCCCTGGGTCCCACTGAGTCGAAAGACGCCTGCGTCCTCGGGAGACGGGAGATGTGTCGGACCGTCGCTGCCCAGGCGCCATTGTTCTTCCCCCGGACGCCGGTCATGCTCGGCCCATGGATAGCCGTCTCGTTCGTTGCGCCCGGCGGGGCCTCGGCCTTGCCCTTGTGGCCGCCGCGCTCACGGGGTGCACAAGCCGGGAGGAGCCGATCGCGGTGCTGACCGCGGCGGTCATCACCGGCGCCGCGCCGCTCGACGTCGCGTTCGACCTGTCGTACTCGGTCTGCGACGAAGATGGGGCTGCGACGTACGAGCTCGACTTCGGCGACGGCTCACCGTCGTCCGTGGGCTCGGATCTCGGCGTCATCGTGCACCACACATACGACGCCGGAACCTACGCCGCTGTGCTGATCCTGACGGACAGCCGCGGCAGGCAGGATTCCGACACCTTGACGATCACAGCGGATGAGAGCGGACCGCCCGTCGGAACGTCCGTCGGTGACACCGCCCCCAATTTCACGGCCCACACGACGGACGGTGGATCGCTCACCCTCTACGACCACCGCGGAGAGGTCGTCCTCCTCGACTTCTGGGGGGCATGGTGCGCGCCGTGCCGGATCAGCATGCCTCACCTTGACGAGCTCGCCCGCGACTACGCCGACGAGGGCGTCGTGGTCATCGTTGTGAGCACGGACGCCGCAGAGCAGACGTCGATCGACTTCCTCGAGAACGGCGGGTACGACGCGTTCCTCTCGGTCTGGGAACCCGGCGGCAAGAGTAGAAGCCCCCTCACGGAGCTGTACGACCTCGACGGCACGGACGTCGGCATCCCGTGCACCTTCGTGATCGACCGCCAGGGCGTCATCCGCTACGTCGGCCACCCGATCGATCTGATCGGCGAGATGATCGAGGCGATTCTCTAGAGCCACACGCCGACCCCGGCGACAGCAGAGAACGCCGAAGTATGCAAGCCCCGCACGCCTCATCTCGATCCAGTGGGGATTCGAGCGTCCTCCGCGCCCTAGGAACGCAATCCCTTTGCGCATCTCCTCCGCGCCACTCGACGCTCTCTGCGGTGAGACGCCGTGGAAGCCCGTGAAGTGGACCCGTTGCCGGGCGGCTTCACCGCCCGGCGCCTTCTTTCTCCCGACGGATACCGTCGAGCGCTTCGCGATCAACGTGCGTGGGATACTCACCCGAGAAGCACGCGTCGCAGCACGAGACCTCCCCGTAGAGCGATCGGAGCACGGAGAGATCCTGATAGACGACGGCGTCGGCTCCGATCATGCGACAGACGTCGTCGACTGTTCGGTTCGCCGCAATGATCTCCCCCGTCGTCGACATGTCGATCCCGTAAACGCACGGGCAGGTCACCGGCGGAGCGGCGCTGATCACGTAGACTTCTCGCGCTCCGGCGCTGCGCAGAAGCTCGACCAGCCGGCGCGAGGTCGTTCCCCGAACGATCGAATCATCGACGACCGCCACCCGCTGCCCCTCGAGGACCCCGCGGATCGGGTTCAGCTTCAGGCGCACCATTCGGCGGCGCTCCTCGTCGGTCGGCAGGATGAAGCTTCGCCCGATGTGGTGGTTCTTCGCGAGGCCGCGCCGGAAGGGAACCCCGAGCGCCTGCGCCATGCTCGAAGCGAACAGGAATCCCGACGCCGGCACATCGATGACCACGTCGGGCCGAAGCTCCGCGCGGCGGACGACGTCGGCGAGCGCACGCCCCATGCGCTCTCGTTCCGCCGCAACCACCCTCCCTCGGAGCACCGAGTCCTCGCGGGCAAAGTAGATGTACTCAAACACGCAGAACGCGGGCTTCTCTGCGGGGCCCCGGTGGCGATGTACGGTGCCCGAGGCGTCGATGAACACGGCTTCTCCCGCGCCGATCTCTCCCTCGACCTCGAATCCGAGGTAGTCGAGGCACGTCGTCTCCGAGGCGATCGCGTACTCCGGTCCTTTGGAAGTCCGGCGGACGCCGAGGACCATCGGCCGGATTCCGTGAGGATCACAGAACGCCAGGAGTCCGCGCCCGGCGATCAGACAGATGACGGCGTACGCGCCGTGAATCGCCCGCCGCGTAGCATCAACGCACGAGAACAGGTCATCGACCGTCAGGGCCCGAAGGTTCCGCCGTTCCAACACCGCAGCGAACGTGTACAGGATCAGGGCTACGTCGTTCGACGTGTCCACGAGTCGGTGGTGCTCGGTGTAGAGGTTCTCGCGCACCTCCGCGAAGTTGACGACGTTGCCGTTGTGGACCATGGCGAGCCCGTACGGGTAGTTGACGTGCACGGGCTGGGCGTCCTCGACGTCGGTCGACCCCATCGTCGCATAGCGGACGTGACCGAGGCCCCATGTCCCGCGCAGCCGCTCTTGGTGGCGGTCTTCGAACACGCGGCTGACGAGTCCCCGACCGATCTTGACGTGGAACGAGCCATCGAACGTGATGGCGCCCGCGGCGTCCTGGCCGCGATGTTGCAGCGTCGTCAGGCCGAACATCAGGTCGGCGGCCACCTCCGAGCGTCCCCAGATCCCTAGGACTCCGCACATGGTGCCCTCCCGCCGGTCGACGCGTCCCACGATCGGCCCTCGTTCTCGAACCACCGTCGCAACGCTCGGCTGTAGAGGTCGTGCTCGACGTCGAGGCCGCGCCGCCTCACGTCGTCGAGCGTCGTCGCGCCCTGCAGCGACACGGTCTCCTGAGCCAGCACCCGCCCCGTGTCCACCCCTTCGTCGACGAGGTGGACGGTGACCTTCGTTTCGGACAGCCCGCGCTCGAACGCCCACCCGTAGCCGTCCATGCCCTGATACTCGGCCGTGTCCGCCGGATGGATGTTGACGATCCGGTTCCGAAACCGCTCGACCACCTCGGCCGAGAGGACGCGCATGAACCCAGCCAGAACGACGGCGTCGAGCTTCCACGGCCCGAGTGCCTCAAGAAGCCGCCGTCCGTACGCCTCGCCGTCCAAACCAGACGAGGGGACAACGCGCGTCGGAATGCCGGCGCGACGGGCCACCTCAAGACCTCCGGCCTCCGGACGGTTCGACACGACCACGACCACGGCGCAGACGCCGGAGAGGCAACCGTCTCGGACTTCGGCGACGATCCGCTCGAGGTTCGTCCCTCGGCCCGAGATCAAGACAGCGACGCGCCGCATCTAGTGCCTCCGTCCGATGTCCCGTCGTGCATGCATCCCCGCGAAGCGGATCCGAGCAACATTCCGGTACGCCCGGTCGACGGCCTCCGTCAGGACGTCCCCGCGCGCAACCACGTGGAGAACGCGCCCGCCGCTCGTCAGGAGTCGGTCCCCGGCGCGCCGAGTTCCTCCGTGGAAGACAAGAACCCCGGGTTCGACACTCTCGAGCCCCACGATTTCGTGACCCGTCGCGTAGGCGCCCGGGTACCCCCCCGACGCCAGCACGACGTCCACAGCGAATCCGTCCGCCGCCGAGAGCCCCGTCCCGTTCCACGCCCCCCTGCAGCACGCGCGCATCACGTCGAGGAGGTCGCCGCGAAGGAGCGGCAGAATGACCTCGGCCTCCGGGTCGCCAAGTCGCGCGTTGTACTCCAAGACCTTCGGCCCATCGCTCGTCACCATCAGCCCAAGGTAGAGGAACCCGCAGTACGCGATCCCCTCCGACCGCAGCCCGGCGAGGGTCGGCTCGAGGATCGTCCGCCGGACGACCTCGAGGACCCCGGTGTCGAGCGCCGGCACCGGGGCGAAGGCTCCCATCCCTCCGGTGTTCGGCCCGCGATCTCCGTCGTACGCGGCCTTGTGGTCCTGCGCTGCGGGAAGGAGGGCGCATGCGCGACCGTCCGTCACGCAGAGCACGGAGACCTCCCAACCCTCGAGGACTCTCTCAACGAACACGGGTTCGCCCGCCGGGCGGGATCGCCGTACGTCCTCCCACGCCTCTCCCGCTCGGGCCGGGGAATCGCACACGACGACTCCCTTTCCAGCCGCAAGCCCATCCGCTTTCACGACGAGGCGCCCGCCCCACCGATCCGCCGCCGCCAGAACCTCGGCCGTCGACCCAACGTCCGCGTGCTCGGCGCTCGGGATACCGTGCCGCTCCATGAACCGCTTCGCCCACAGCTTCGAACTCTCCAGCCGAGTGGCCGCCGCCGTCGGGCCGAACGCCAGGGTCGACGTCGCTTGGAGACGATCGACGACACCCGCCGCCAGCGCTTCCTCTCCGCCCACGACCAGGAGGTCGAGATCCAGCCGCTCGCACACCGCCGCCACGTCCTCCGGGTCGGTCGGACAGACCGTGACGTTCGGCGATGTTCCTCCGTTCCCGGGGAGGATGACGACGGACTCGGCATGAGGGCTCTGCGCCAGCTTCCACGCCAGCGCGTGTTCCCTCCCTCCGGAGCCGAGGACGCCGACGTTCACGATCCGGCCTCCTCGCCGCCCGCCGAGCGCCCCGCAGCGCGGCACGTCCGGTCCGCCTCGTCGATTCGCCGCCGGTTCGCTTCGATTCCACGGCGGAGCTCCTCTCGGATCCGCGGGAGCGCCAAGGCACGGAGCGCGGCCTGTGCCGCGTTCTCCGGACCGAGAACCGTCACCGCGGGCACACGGGGCGGCATGAAGAGCGACGAGTTCATGTGAAGCTGAGCGTCGACGACGTCCTTGAACGGCGGGCAGTTGATCACCGGCAACGTCAGATTCGCCGCCAGCGCCCCGCCGAGACCGTTCGACAGCCCGGCCACGGCGATGACGGCCCCGGGCTCTCCCGCCTCCTCTAGTTCCGCCGCCAGCGCCGCGACGCGGTCGGGCGTCCGATGCGCCGACGCCACCCGAACGAGCACCGCCACTCCGTACGGCCGCAGCTCGGCGGCGATCCGCTCCGCATGCTCGCGGTCTCCCGGCGAGCCCATCACGATCGCCACAAAGCCGTCCCGCAGGAGACCCGCGTCGACGAGGGCGCGAACCAGATCCTGCTCACCACCCTCGGCCGCCGGCGTCTCTCCCGTGATGCGGCGGCAGATCTCGCGGTAGCGGCGAGCCGTCTCTGCGATCACGTCGTCCGGCAGCGATGTCGGGCGCCGCCCCTTCGCCTCTTCGGCGAGAAGCCACGTGCGGACGATCTCCTTGTCCCAGCCCTCGACGCCCGCCGGGTTGCGGTCGTACTCCTCCGCAAGCCAGAACCGGGACGAGTCCGGAGTGTGCATCTCGTCGATCAGCACGACCTGGTCGCCGACCAGCCCAAACTCGTACTTCGTGTCGACAAGGAGCACCCCCTTCTCGCGCAGGTGACGGGCCCCGTCGTCGAACAACGCGAGGCTTGCCTCCTCCAGGCGGCGATAGACGTCGCGCGAGGCGATCCCGCGCTCGACGATCTCCTGCGGCGTCACCTCTTCGTCCTTCGCCGCCTTCGTCGTCGGGGTGACGATCGGCGCCGCGAGGCGCTGGTTCTTCAGAAGCCCTTCCGGGAGCTTGGCGCCGGAGAGGCTTCTCGCCCCCGCGGCGTACGCCCTCCACGCCGACCCAGTCAGGTAGGCGCGCACGACCATCTCCACAAGGAGGGGCTGCGCTTCGCGAACGAGCATCGCACGCTCCCCGACCGTCCGGATCCAGTGGTTCGGAACCCGATTGCGAGTTCGCTCGAACCAGAACGAGGCGAGGCGCGTCAGTGCAGCGCCCTTTCCCGGGATGCAGCAGTCGAGGACGCGGTCGAACGCCGAGAGACGGTCCGTGGCGACGATCAGCCGCGTGGCGTCGTCGACGCGGAAGCTGTCGCGCACCTTGCCACGATGGACGCACTCGAGCTGCGGCGTCGAGAACCGACGAACGGTCTGCATTCCCTCCTCCTAGTGCTGGAAGTGCCGAATTCCCGTGAAGATCATCGAGATCCCGCGGGCGTCGACGCACGCCACGACCTCGCGGTCTCGGATCGATCCGCCCGGCTCGACGAACGTGCGCACGCCGGCGTCGGCCGCGCACTCCACGCTGTCCGGGAACGGGAAGAACGCGTCCGAGACGAGCACGGAACGCCCAAGAGCGGCGCGGATCCCCTTCTCGTCGAGGCCCTCGCCCGCGAGGGTCGCGCGCGCCCGCTCCACGGCAAGCCGGGTCGACACCACGCGATTCGGCTGGCCCGCCCCCATCCCGAGCAGGCGCAGCGTCCCACCGGTCTCCGCCACGATGACGATCGCGTTGCTCTTCACCTGCCGCGCCGCCACGAGCCCGAACTCGATCACCCGGCGAAGCGCGCCGCCCGCGCCGAGGTCTCCGTCCGGGCGCGCTTTCGAGACGACCTCGAGTTTCTCAAGCAAGACACCGTCCGTGTCCTGGACGAGGGCCGCGCCGCCGAGGAGCTTGACCTCCTGGGAACGCCGCAGTCCTTGCGCGTCGAGACGGACGATCCGCAGGTTCTCGTTCTGCCGTAGGTACTCGACCGCAGCCTCCTCGAACGCCGGAGCCACAACGACCTCGACGAACTTCCGCTGCGACTTGTCCGCCGCATCCAGGGCGAGAAACTCGACCGCCGTCCGGTCGACGCGCGTGTTGAACGCAATCACCGAACCGAACGCGGACACCGGGTCGGATCGCCACGCCGTCTCGAGGGCGACGCGCGCCGAGGGCGCCTGACAGAGGCCGCACGGGTTCGTGTGCTTGACCACGGCGCACGCGGCGGCTCCAAGGTCCCGTACCGCAGCCGCCGCGGCGTGGATGTCCACAAGGTTGTTGTAGGAGAGCTCCTTCCCACCAAGCACCTCGAGGTCGTAGAGCGACGCCGCGGCGCCCCGTTCGCGCAGGACGACCGCGCCCTGGTGCGCGTTCTCCCCGTAGCGCAGCGTCCGCCCGCCGTGGAACGCCAATCGAAGCGACGTCTCGCCGAACCTCTCGTCCAGCGCCTCAGCGATCATCGAGTCGTAGTCCGCCGTGTGGTTGAACGCCTTCCGCATCAGCCGCGCCCGCGTCTCGAGCGACAGCGCCCCCTGGCGCGTCTCCAGCTCCCCGATCAACTCCCCGTAGTCCGCGGGATCGCAGACGACGGCGACGTAGCGATAGTTCTTCGCCGCGGCCCGGATCATCGTCGGGCCGCCGATGTCGATCTGTTCGATCAGAAGGTCGAGTTCCGCCTTCTCGTCGCGGTACGTCCGGAACGGGTAAAGGTTGCAGACGACAAGGTCGATGGGCCCGATCCCCAGACGCTCGGCCTCGGCTCGGTCGCGCTCGCGGTCGAAGAGAATCGCCGACTCGATGGCGAACGAGATCGTCTTCATCCGCCCCCCGAACGCCTCGGGGTTCCCCGTCACCGACGCAATGTCGACCACCGGGATCCCGGCCTCGCGCATCGCCTGTCCGGTGCCTCCGGTTGAGATGATGTCGCAGCTCCATCGACGAAGCGCCCTCGCAAGGTCCGCCACGCCGGTCTTGTCCGAGACGCTCACCAACGCCCGTCGGATCTTCCAGTCCACGATCCCCTCCTTGAACGCCCGCCGGCCTGCAACGCAGGTCGGCCTAGGCCGCCAGGACCGCCTTCACGACGTTCCGGAACAGCATCAGACCTTTCCCTTCCTCGCTTCGCTCCGGACACTCCCGCCGGAGGCGCGGCCAGTCGTAGTGGTTGAAGAGGGAGAGGTACGCTTCGGGGTGCGGCATCACGCCGAGGATCCGGCCGCTCGGGTCGCACAAGGCGGCACACGCGAGCTCCGCGCCGTTCGGATTCGCCGGGTAGGCGCGCGTCGGCCGACCGTCCCCGTCGCAGTACGTGAGGCCGTTCAGGTGAAGCCGCGCGACCTCGTCTCGCAGCCCTGGGTCGCGGAACACGAGCCGGCCTTGGCCGTGCCGAACGGGGAGCTCCCAGTCTTCCAGCCCGGCCCACACGCGCGCCGGGCACTCTGCGTCGGCGCGAACCCGAACCCATCGGTTTTCGTACCTGCCGGAGACGTTCTGCATGAGCGCCGCCTCCGCGGCGCCCTCCCCGCCAACGTTCGGGACGAGGCCCAGCTCGACGAGCGCCTGGAATCCGTTGCAGATTCCGATCACCATCCCGCCTCGGCGAGCCACGGCGCGCAGTCCGTCGCCCATCGTCGCTCCCCCTGGAAGCAGCCGCGTTCGGATTCGGTTCGCAAGGACCCTGCCGGCGCCCAGGTCGTCGCCGAAGGAGAAGCCTCCGGGAAGGTGCACGATGTCGAAGGCGTCGAGCCGAACGTCGCCTCGCAACACGCTTTCCAGGTGCGCCGTGTGAGCGGTCGCGCCGGCGAGGCGGTACGCGGCCGCCGTCTCGTCCTCGCAGTTGATCCCGAACCCTGCAATGACCAGCGCCTGCACGATCCTCATCCGTACCCCCCAAGACCGCCGCGCCACGCCGTCTCAAACCTCGCCAGCGGACCGTCGATGCAGGGCCGGCCACCCATCGAGATCCGAACGTGCGCCTCGCCCGTGACGCGCCCGATCGACCGCGCGTCCACGCCCAGAATCACTTCGAACGCACGCCGCCTTTCCTCGGGCACCGTCACCACGAACCTCGACGCCGTCTCGGAGAAGAGCGGGACCGAGGGTTGGTCGAATTGCCCGAGGTCGTCGAGTGCGACGTCGAAGCCCAGCCCGCCCCCGATCGCAGACTCCACGAGCGCCACCGCAAGCCCCCCGTCGGAAAGATCGTGGCACGACGCCACCAGGCCTGCGGAGATCGCATCGTTGACGCGTCGGTATCGCTCGCGGGCCCGCTCCGCTCTCACCCGCGGCGCCCGTCCGCCGGCCAGTCCCAGCCAGCGGAAGAACTCCGAGGCCCCCAACTCGTCGAGGGTCTCGCCGACCGCGTAGATCACGTCCCCCGCGGCCTGGAATCCGCTCGTGACGGTCCTTCGCACATCGGGAATCCCCGCCGCCGCCGAGAAGAGGACGGTCGGCGGGACCGAGATCGTCACCTTCCCCACGGTGAAGTCGTTCTTCATGCTGTCCTTGCCGGATGTGAGCGGCACGGCATAGGCTACGGCCATGTCGTAGAGGGCCTGGCACATTCGGACCAGCGCACCGAGTCGGCGGCGGCCCTCCGGGTTCGTTCGCGCGTCGTGGGCCACGTTCGGGAGGCAGAAGTTGTCGTTCACCGACCAGAACTGCGGTGCGGCAGTGTCCGGTCCCGGCAGTCGACCGCCGACCGCGACGATCCCGCGCACCGCCTCGTCGAACGCGCACGCGCACATCGCGTAGGGATCGAGATCCCCGTACCGAGGAACGATCCCATTCGACACGGCAATTCCACGGTAGTCGGACCACGACAGACGCAGGACACCGGCGTCCTGCGGGCCGTGGCCGCGGCCCATGAGCGGCTTCACCACGGTGCGCCCCTTCACTTCGTGGTCGTACTGCCGGATGACACCTTCGCGGGAGCAGACGTTCCATCCCCCCAGGACGCCGAGGAGCGCGGCTTCGAGATCGACGTCGGGGATCGCCGGTACTTCGGACGCCGGAGCCGCCCACTCCGCCTCGAGGCGTTTCCGCGGCGTGCCGTGATGGAGGAAATCGAGGTCAAGACACGCCGCCGTGCGCCCCGCGTGCCGTACCCACAGCACTCCGTCCGCAGTGAACCGCCCGATGTCGACAGCTTCGACGCCTCGGTCCCTCGCCAACGAAAGAAGCTCGCTCTCCACGGCCGGGTCGACGGCGAGCGTCATCCGCTCCTGCGCTTCGGAGAGGAAGATCTCCCACGGCTGGATCCCCTCATACTTGAGCGGCACCCGCTCAAGGTCGACTTCCGCGCCGCCGGGGATGCGGGCGAGTTCGCCCACGGACGACGAGAGCCCGCCGGCTCCGTTGTCGGTGGCCGCCTTGACCCACCCTCGCGCGCCGGCCTCCTCGAGGAAGTCGCTCGCGAGCTTCTGCGTCAGTGGACTGCCAATCTGAACGGCCGAGCGGGGCGACTCCTCGTCCAGGTGAACGGACGAGAAGGTCGCACCGTGGATTCCGTCCTTGCCGACGCGGCCCCCGATGACCACGATTCGGTCGCCCGGGTCGATCCGCTTCTCCCACCACGGATCGTCCCCCACCCGCGCCGGGGCGATCGAGCCGGACCCGCAGAAGACGAGCGGCTTCCCCGCGAAGCGGTCGTCGAACACGAGCGCCCCGTTCACCGTCGGGATTCCCGACTTGTTTCCCCCGTCCTCGATCCCCGCGCGCACGCCGGCGAAGACGCGCCGGGGCGCCAACTGCCCGCGAAGGAGCGGACGGTCGTAGGTCGGCGGCGCAAAGCAGAGGACGTCGGTGTTGAAGAGGAGACGTCCGCCTCCTCGTCCCGTCCCGAGCGGATCTCGGTTGCAGCCGAGGATTCCCGTGATGGCGCCCCCGTAGGGGTCGATGGCCGACGGGCTGTTGTGGGTCTCCACTTTCCAAACGAAGACGCGGTCATCGTCAATGCGAACGACGCCGGCATTGTCGTCGAACACGCTCAACAGCCAGTCCTGTCCCCACCCACGGAGCACTTCGTGGACGGCCCGCGTCGCGGCCACGATGTACGTACGAAAGAGAGAGTCGATCTCCACCGTCGTCCCGCGGTCGCGGTCGACGAACTTCACGAGCGCGCTGAACTCCTTATGCTTGCAGTGCTCAGACCACGTCTGGGCAATGGCCTCGAGCTCGCAGTCCGTCGGATCCCCAGGGAGACCGCGCAGACGGCGGCTCGCCCGCACCGCCTCGCGGTCGTAGTAGTCGCGCACGGCCTCCATCTCGACTTGATCGAGCGAGAGAAGCCGCGTCTCCGAGAGCCGAAGGAGGCCGGCGGCGTCGCGTGGGAGCACGATCTCCTCGATCACCGATCGCGTCGCCGCCGCCGCACGGGGCCGCGGATCCTCGTAGGCGTCGGCTGGTCCCGATCGGAGAACGTGAACGAGAGGGTTCCCGACGAGTTCCTCGGCGATACGCCCGAGATCCGTAGGGGAGAGCGTCTGCTCCAACCAGTACACGTCGCGCGACGTCGCCCGACCGGAGGCGATCTCCGGCGAGCTGGGGAAGAGGTCGCAAAGGACGGTGAGGAGCGCCCGGCCTTCGTCGTCCGTGACGCCTGGTCGCTTGTCGACCGAGATGAACGACCGAAACCCCTTGCACGCAGGGGATCCGACGCCCACGACGCACGAGACCCGGTTTCCAAGCGCGGCCTGCGCCCGCTCGATCCTTGCGGCGTCGAGCGCCGGGGACACCGAGTAGACCTTCGATGTCGCCACTCGCCCGGTGTCGATCGAGAGGAAGTCGGCGGCCTGGCGGCGCACCCGCTCGCCGATCGGGTCGGCGCCGCGGTCGGGGCGAGAGGACACGTAGAGGTGCGTCCAGGTCTCAGGCATCGCCGTCCTCGTCGTCCGCCGCGAACCGAATCGTCCCCAGATCCCAGGCGTGGGCATCGATCGTGATGCCTCCCAGAGGGACGATCCTTCCCGCGACCCGCGCATTCCTGCCGTGGGCTGCGAGCGCACGAACGAGCTCCTCGCCACGCCCGGCGGGGACGACGGCGAGCATCCCGTTTCCCATGTTCCACTCGCCGTACGCTTCACGCGCCGACAGCCCGCCGAGCTCGACGAGACGGAGAACCCAGTCGTGCGGAGGCCAGAGAGCATCAAGCCTCGCGCCGAGTCCCGTGGCGCGGAGCACGCGGGGCAAGTTTCCGGGGATCCCGCCTCCCGTGATGTGGGCCACACCTCGGATCGGAACGCCCGCGGCGAGCGCGCTCATCACGGAGGGCGCATAGATCAGCGACGGAGTGAGAAGGAGATCGCCCCACGGGGTTCCCTCGTGAAGCGCGGTGTGCCACGCGTCGCCGAAGGCTCGCTCGAGGACCTTCCTTGCGAGCGTGAACCCGTTGCTGCGCAGGCCCGCACTCCGAAGGGCGACGATCTCGTCTCCGACGCCGAGATCGTGGCCGCAGAGAGCCGGCCGCTCTCCGGGGATCACCCCGATCGCCGTCGCGCACCAGTTGACGTGGGGACCGTCGCCCCATCCTCCAACGCGTCTGCCGAGGGCGGCGATCTCCCCTCCGGTCACGGCGACGCCGCACTCCCGCGCGGCGCGCGCGAGGCCCGACATCATCGCGTCGATCGTCGCCTCGTCGAGCCGATCCGCGTCGATGATGTTCGACACGGCGACGGGCTCGGCGCCGATGGCGGCGAGGTCATCGAGGACCATGGCGAGAAGGTCCAATCCCAGGGTGTCGAAACGCCCGACGCGTTCTGCAATCTCGAGCTTCGTGCCGATCCCGTCGGACGTCACCGCGACGCGCACGTCTCCGATTCGGACGACGTTGGCGAAGCTCTCTTCGTCGCCTTCGATTCTCAGCCCGCTCCGCCCACGGAGAGCGTCGAACGTGCTCTGCGCGTGGGCGTATGCGATCGCCGAGCAGCGATCCACGCCCACTTGGTCGACGCCCTTCGTGCTTGCGCTCCGCTCGACCTGAGGCTTCCGTCTCTGTGCGTCCGCGCTCCGCTCGTTCACGACTCGGTCCTCCCGTCACGCGCCCGGACTTCGGCAGCCGAAAAAAGCAAACGGGGGACAAACGTGCTCTGGAGTTCTGCTGATGCGCCCACCCGTTCCGCCGCCGGTCCGCTGTGGGACTCGACGACCCCTCGCCTCAGTTTGTAGGACGTCCGAGCCGGCGTGTCAACGGGCGCTCTCGCACCCGCTCCACAAACCCTCGTTTGTACCTGGCTCTTCTCGTGGTCGCCGTTGTGCGCCGCTCTGCCGAGGGACACAGGTCTTGTCTGACAACCAGGCCTCCTCGCATCTGGCAGCGATGAAGCCGACAGCCCGACAAAGGAAGGCGGACGCGCCCTTCCCGCCTTGCCACGCCACGGGCGCACAACCGATGTGCCGGTCCCTGTGAGGCTTGTCCAGCCCCGGCCGATCGAGTATCGTGAGCGCAGAAGCGCAGGAAGCCAGGAGAGCTATGCAGAACCTTCACATCATCGACCACCCCCTGATCCAGAGCAAACTGACGCGGATGCGCGACGCGGCAACCGATAACGAGACGTTCCGACGGCTGCTCGATGAGCTGACGGCGTTCATGGTCTACGAGATCACCCGTGGGTATCCGTTGCGCGAGGTCGCGGTTCGAACGCCGCTCGAGACGATGACCGGGCGTGTCCTCGGCGTGCCCGTGGTCCTCGTCCCCATCCTGCGTGCGGGGACGGGAATGCTCGGAGGCGTACTCGATCTCATCCCCACAGCGAAGGTCGGCCACGTCGGCATCTACCGAGACCCCAAGACGCTCCAGCCGGTCGAGTACTACTGCAAGCTGCCCCCGGACCTCCGTCGCGCACAGATCATCGTGGTCGATCCGATGCTTGCGACCGGCGGGAGCGCCATCGCCGCCACGCGGATCATCAAACGCGAGGGGGGAAAAGACGTTCAGTTCCTGTGTCTGGTCGCGTCGCCGGAGGGCGTGAGCGCGTACTCGGCGGAGCACCCCGACGTGCCGATCTACTGCGCGGCGCTGGATCGCGAGCTGAACGCGAAGGGCTACATTCTCCCCGGCCTCGGCGACGCCGGCGACCGGCTCTTCGGCACCTAGACCCGGGCGAGCTCCGCCTACGGCGCCTGCCGCCGCCAGTCCTCGAGCGCACCTGGCAGCTCGGCGAAGTCTTGGATCGTGCGCCACGCTGCTTCGCCCACCGCGGGGTCCTTCGGGTTCGCGGCGATCGCGAGGCCGGCGATCCTCATCGCCGGCAGGTCGTTCACGTGATCCCCAACGAAGCAGATCTCGTCGAGGGGAATGCCCCTGTCGGCGGCGAGGGCGCGGAG
>JAQTNX010000001.1:72594-84297 GCA_028713635.1 Candidatus Bipolaricaulis sp. | reverse complement strand
TCCGTTTCGATCGACCCGACGGCCGATCGAGCAAGGAGCAGCTTGGCTCCTCCGTTCTGCGTCGTTGCACACCCTCGGTGGCTGAGAGCCGGGAGGTGGTAGCAGTCGCCGGATCCGAGGGCGTACACCTCTTCCCCGATCGTCAGCTGAATGCGTCCCTCGAGGACGAATCCGAACTCCTCCCCCTCGTACGCTCCCAGTTCTTGCGAGAAGCCAGATGGGATCTCCGCCACGAGCACCTCCAGCGAGCCCGCGGGGAGCGTGCCGCTCAGGAACCGGTACGTGACGGTGCTGTCCGAAAGCTTCACATGCTCCGCGCCGTCGTCGCCCCCCAAGAGAGGAACCCGCATCTCCTGGACTCCCGGAAGGTCGGGGAGCTCGGCCCCCAGAAGCGCGATCGCCTTGGCGTAGCGCGCCGTCTGCACCCACAGCACCTTGGCACCGGACTCGGCCGCCGCACATCGGTGAGACGTCGCCGCGAGCAGGTGGTAGCTGTCCCCGACGCCGAGATGGTGCTCCTCCTCGCCGATCGTCAGGTCGATGCCCCCCTCCAGGATGTAGCCGAACTCCTCTCCTTCGTGAACATGCGACTCGTGCGAGCTTCCCTGTGCCATTTCGCCGATCAGCACTTCGAAGCGACGACCGGGAAACTCGGCGCTCAAGAAGCGGTACTTAATGGACGTATCGGAGAGGCTGACGTACGAGCGGTTGTCTCCCTTCGTGATGGCCGCGGGACGCGGATCGGCGAGGAACGCCTTGCCCGGGCCGTTCGACATCACGAGCATGTCGGCCAAGGCGACATCCAACGCCCCGCAGATCGCGCGCAGGGATGGAATGGAGAACGACGACAACCCTCGCTCGATTTGGGACAGGAAGCCTACCGAGAGACCGCATTGCTCCGAGAGCGAGCGGAGGGTCAATCCACGTTGACGCCGTAGGTGTCTGAGTTTACGGCCAACCTCCTGGAGGCGTTCAGTCTCCATGAAGCCATTCTAGACGGAGTGTGAACACGAGTCAAGCGATAGTGAACAGCGTTCACTATCCGCAAGACCCATGGAACGGCTGATGAGGGTGTTTGGCTCCTCGCGGCACCAGGCGGGACGGCCTCGGCCGGTCATAGAGCCGTGAACCCCAAGGGGTCTCGTCTCGCGGACGGGTGGTCTTGACATCGCCTGAGACTTGCTGTATGAAGACGCTTAAGGCCATGAACAGAACGGGCATGAACTCTCGCAGCAGTCTGATCATCCGAGTGAGCGTTTGCGGCCTCGCCTTGTGTGGGCGAGGAACGTAGGCGTTCGGGCGGAGGCGAGAGGAAGGAGATGAGCCACCCGAGCGGGTGGCTCAAGTTTTTCAGGCCTGGGCATCCAGGGAATGAGGAGCGCGGGACATGAGTCGGGCGATCGGTGGAACTCGCAAGTCGATGAGGCCTGCCCTTCTGCTTGTCGTCTTGGTGGTTATTGGCGTGGTCTCTGTCCTCGCCTTGGGACAGGGGCCATGACAGTTGGGTAGCCACCACCGACGACGTGGAGAAGCGGGCCGCCCAACCGGGCGGCCCGCTTCTCTTTCTTCCCCTGAACCAAGTCAACGCGGAGGGCAGCATGAAGAAGGGCTCGCTGTGAGACGAACTGGAGCGCAGATCGTGTGGGACATGCTGCGCCGTGAAGGCGTGGGCGTGGTGTTCGGAATGCCGGGCGGCTCGATCATGCCGATCTACGACCTTCTCGAGAAGTCGGGCGTCCGCCACGTTTTGGTTCGACACGAACAGGCAGCGGCGCACGCAGCGGACGGATTCGCACGCGTGTCGGGCAAGGTGGGCGTCGCACTCGCCACGTCAGGACCCGGCGCGACAAACCTCACGACCGGCATCGCCACGGCGATGCTCGACTCGATCCCCCTCGTCTGCATCACAGGGCAAGTCCCCACATCGCTCATCGGCTCGGACGCGTTCCAGGAGGCGGACATCACGGGAATCACCCTGCCTATCACCAAGCACAACTACCTCGTCACCGATGTGGCCGACCTGGCCTCCGTCATGCACGAGGCGTTCCTCATCGCGCAGAGCGGGCGACCAGGACCGGTTCTGATCGACCTCCCCAAGGACGTCCAGGCCGCGGAAACGGAGTTCGCCTTCCCGAATCGCCCGTTTGCCTCTGTCCAGCGCGCGGTGCCCGAGCCGGAGGACGAAACGCTTCGTGACGTCGTCAAGCGCCTCACGCGGGCCGAACGCCCCGTGTTCCTGGCGGGCCACGGAGTCGTCCGCGCCGGGGCTTCGGCGTCGCTCGTCGCGCTCGCCGAACGCTCCTCCGTCCCTGTAGCCACGACGCTCCTCGGCAAGGGCGCGTTTCCCGATCGCCATCCCCTCGCGCTCGGCATGATGGGAATGCACGGATCCCCGGTCGCGAACCGGGCAATCCAAGCCGCCGACCTGCTCGTTGCGCTCGGCATGCGGTTCGACGACCGCGTGACCGGACGCCTGGATCACTATGCTCCCGGCGCCGTCAAGGTCCATGTGGACCTCGACGCCGCCGAGATCGGCAAGAACGTCCCCGTGGATCTCTCGGTGGTCGGCGAGGTGGGAGCCGTTCTGCGCCGTCTGCTCGACAGCGCCGAGCCCGTCGAACGGGCGGCCTGGAGCAAACGCCTCGCAGCGTGGCGAACCGACGCCGCGCTGCGGGACGTCCTTGGGCGACCCGAGCCCACCAGCCTCGCTGCCCCGAGGGTGATCGACGCGATCTGGCAGGAAACGGAAGGGAAGGCCGTCGTCGTCACGGACGTAGGGCAGAACCAGATGTGGGCGGCCCAGTACTACCCGAGCGACGCGGAGCATCCGTTCGTGACGTCGGGGGGGTTGGGCACCATGGGGTTCGGTCTCCCCGCGGGGATCGGCGCGCAGATTGCGGCGCCCGACGAGGAGGTGTGGGTCATAGCAGGCGACGGCGGCTTCCAGATGAACGTCCAGGAGCTTGCGACCGTCGTCCAAGAGGACCTTCCCCTTCGGATCGCCGTCATCAACAACGGCAGCCTCGGGATGGTTCGCCAGTGGCAGGAGATGTTCTTCGGCGGACGGTACGCCGCCACGCGCCTCGTGAATCCCGACTTCGTCCAGTTGGCGGCCGCGTACGGAATCGCCGCGTGGCGTGCCCGGACCCCCGAGGCGGCCCTGGCTGCGATCTCCTCGGCTCGGGCGCAGCGCGGGCCCGCTCTCGTCGAGTTCCAGACAACCCGCCAGGGGGACGAAGCCAACGTGTACCCCATCGTTCCTTCCGAGGCGGCGCTCGACGAGATGATCCGTCGACCGGAACCCGGACGAGACCTTCAACGCGCTTCGTGCCGCAACGCTCGCGGGAGGGCGCGATGAAGCGAACCCTCGTAGCGTGGGTGGAGGACAGGCCCGGCACGCTGAATCGGGTGGCAAGTCTGTTCCGGCGTCGTGCGTTCAACATCGAGAGCCTGACCGTCGGCCACACCGAGCAAGCCGGCACGTCGAGGATGACGATCGTCGTGGACGGAGTGCGCACGGACAGCCGAAAGGTCGAGCAGAACCTGCGCAAGTTGATCCACGTGCTGCGCGTAGAAGACGTCACCGAACGCCCGGCGGTACTCCACGACCTCGCCATGATCAAGGTGACCACCTCCAATGGAACCCGGTCTGAGGTCATGCAGATCGCGGAGACGTTCGGCGGTCGGATCGTGGATGTCGGACTGGAAACGCTGGTGGTGGAGGCGACCGGCCCGGACGAGCGGATCGACCGACTGGTCGAGGTGCTCCGCCCGTTCGGGATTGCAGAGATGGTGCGGACCGGGCGGGTCGCGATGGCCTGCGACGAGGACTCGAGGAGCGGAAGGAGAAGGAGCGGAGATGGTTGACGTCCGTTTTGGTGGGGTCGTGGAGCGGATCGTGACGCGGGACGAGTTCACACTCGGTAGGGCACGCACGGTGTTGCGCGACGAGACCGTGGCCGTCCTCGGCTACGGCGTCCAGGGGCCGGCACAGGCGCTCAATCTGCGAGACAACGGAATCCACGTCATCGTAGGGCAGCGACGCAACTCAAGAACGTGGGCCAAGGCGATGGCCGACGGATGGGTTCCCGGAGAGACGCTCTTTCCGATCGAAGAGGCGGCGGAGCGGGGAACGACCGTGGCATACCTCGTGTCGGACGCCGCACAGAAGACGCTCTGGCCAATCGTCAAACCGCACCTCGCCCCCGGCGACGCTCTGTACTTCTCGCACGGGTTCGCCGTTGTGTACGGAGACCACACCGGCGTCATCCCCCCGGACGACGTCGACGTGATCCTGGTGGCCCCGAAGGGGTCAGGAGCCAACGTCCGCGCCAACTTCCTCGCGGGGAGTGGAATCAACAGCAGCTTCGCCGTCGGGTGCGACGCAACCGGACGGGCGACGGAACGGACCCTCGCGCTCGGGATCGCCATCGGCTCAGGCTACCTCTTCCCAACCACATTCTCGAACGAGGTTCACAGCGACCTGACCGGGGAGCGCGGCGTTCTGATGGGCGCACTCACCGGGCTGATCGAGGCGCAGTATGAGGTCCTCCGCCGGCACGGCCACTCCCCAAGCGAGGCGTTCAACGAGACGGTCGAAGAGCTGACGCAGAGCCTGATTCGCCTCGTGGCCGAGCATGGCATGGACGGGATGTACGCAAGAACGAGCACCACCGCACAGAGAGGGGCCCTCGACTGGCGGGCCCGGTTTCGTGCGGCCGTTGCGCCGGTGTTCGACGAACTGTACCAGAGCGTCGTCTCGGGGGACGAGGCGCAGATCGTGCTCGAAGCGAACGCGTCTCCCACGTACCGCGACCGACTCGACGCGGAGCTGCGGGAGATGCGCGAGTCCGAGCTGTGGCAGGCCGGCGCAGCAGTACGCGCCCTTCGGCCCGAGCGAAGGGCGAGACCGTGACGGCCGGCGGAGAGGGAACCAGGGAGCGCGTCGTTGTGTTCGACACGACGCTTCGCGATGGCGAGCAGTCCCCGGGGGCGACGCTCGGAGCGGTGGCCAAGCTTCGCCTGGCACGCCAGCTCTCGCTCCTCGGCGTCGACGTGATCGAGGCGGGGTTCCCCGCGGCGTCGTCCGACGATCTGCGCGCCGTTCGCCGGATTGCCGAGCTCGTCGGAACGGACGGTTCCCGTCGTGCGGAGGGACGTCCCCCGACGGTGTGTGCGCTGGCGCGCGCCGTCCGTGGGGACATCGATGCCGCGTGGGCCGGCGTGCGGTCCGCCGCCTCGCCGCGCATCCACACGTTCCTGGCGACGTCCGAAATCCACCGGCAGCACAAGCTTCGACTGACGGCGGAGCAGACTCTCGACCGGATCCGCGACGCCGTCTCGTACGCTCGGTGCCTGTGCCCGGACGTGGAGTTCTCGCCCGAGGACGCAAGCCGCACCGAGATCGACTTCCTGTGCGAGGCCGTGGCTGTCGCCGCGGTGGCCGGCGCAACGACGATCAACGTCCCGGACACCGTGGGATACGAGACTCCGACGGAGTTCGGCGCGCGGATCGCCCGGGTGGTGGAGCAGCTCGCAGGGACACCCGTCATCGTGTCGGCCCACTGCCACGACGACCTCGGATTGGCGACCGCCAACTCCGTGGCCGCACTGGCCGCCGGAGCGCGTCAGGTCGAGGTGACGGTGAACGGGATCGGCGAACGCGCTGGGAACGCGGCGCTCGAGGAGGTCGTCATGATCCTCGACGCGCGTGCGGATTGGCTGTCTCTTCGCACAGGGATCGACACAACGCGAATCGCCGAGACGAGTCGTCTCGTCAGCGATCTCACGGGGGTTCGCGTGCAGCCGCACAAGGCCATCGTCGGCGCCAACGCGTTCGCCCACGAGTCCGGTATCCACCAGGACGGAATCCTCAAGAACCCGGCCACGTACGAGATTCTCTGCCCGGAGGCGGTCGGCCTCGGGCCGTCGGTTCTCGTCCTCGGGAAGCACTCCGGACGGCACGCGTTCCGCGTCCGCCTTACAGAGCTCGGGTACGACCTGGAGGAGGCGGCACTCGATTCGGCGTTCGCGGCGTTCAAGGCGCTCGCGGACCGGAAGAAGAACGTGGGTGATCGCGACATCGAGGCGATGCTCGGCGATCTCCTGGAGTCGGGCGCCGGCGGGCACCGGCTCGTCGATCTGCAGGTCGTCTCCGGGAGACCCGGAATGCCCACGGCAACGGTGCGCATCATCGACCCGGACGGGGTCGAGCACGTCGAGGTCGCGGTGGGAACCGGCCCGGTGGACGCCGTCTACCGAGCGATCGACCGGGTCGTCGGCACAGAGAGCGAGCTTCTCGAGTTCAACGTGCACAGCGTCACGGAGGGAATCGACGCGCAGGGGAAGGTCACCGTGCACGTCAGCGACAACAAAGGGAGGGTGGCCTCCGGCGTGGGCGCCGACACCGACATCATCGTCGCGAGCGCCAAGGCGTACCTCTGTGGGCTCAATCGACTGTCGGCCAGCGTCGCGCAGGCCGGCGCAAGCGCAGGGAGGAGAACGTGACCGGGAAGAACGAACGAGGCGACATGCCCCAGAAGGGCAGGGAACGACACGACGTGGCCATGCCGGACGGAGCTGAGGACGCGGAGGGAATGTCCTCGGGATGGGCCCTGAGGTGGGACCCGGAGGCCCTCGAGCATTTCCGTCGACGTCGAGGCGGGACGGGAGGCAGCACGATCGCGGAGGAGGAGGTCACACCGTGAGCCAGACCCTGGCCGAGAAGCTGCTTGGCTCGCACGCGCTCGTCGACGGTCGGCCGACGGCCGCCGAGGCAGGACGGTCTGTGCGTGCTGGTGCGATCCTCGAGGTGTCCGTCGATCGAGTGTTGGCGAACGACGTCACCGCGCCCGTGGCGATTCGCGAGTTCGCGAAGCTCGGCGTGGACAGCGTCTTCGACCGAGAGGCCGTCGTCCTCGTGGCGGACCACTTCACCCCGAACAAGGACATCGCCTCGGCGGAGCAGTGCGCGACCGTGCGCCGGTTCGCAGCCGAGCAGGGTCTTCCGCACTTCTACGACGTGGGACGAAACGGAATCGAGCACGTCCTTCTACCCGAGCTGGGCCTCGTTTCGCCGGGTTCGGTGGTCGTCGGGGCGGACTCGCACGCCTGCACGTACGGAGCGTTGGGGGCGTTCGCCACCGGGGTAGGATCGACCGACGTCGCCGTTGCGATGGCGACGGGAGCGGCGTGGATGCGAGTTC
Source organism: Candidatus Bipolaricaulis sp. (assembly GCA_028713635.1). Taxonomy (GTDB): domain Bacteria; phylum Bipolaricaulota; class Bipolaricaulia; order UBA7950; family UBA9294; genus JAPLGD01. Next base: position 77,092 of record JAQTNX010000001.1, on the reverse strand, counting down.
CGGAGTCGCTTCGCGTGGAGTTCGAGGGGCGTCCGGCCAGGTGGGTGGGCGGGAAGGACCTCGTCCTCTTCCTGATCGGGAGAATCGGCGTCGACGGGGCTCGCTACCAAGCCATCGAATTCGCCGGACCGGCGATCGACGCGCTGCCGATGTCGGCCCGCTTCACGATGGCAAACATGGCGATCGAGGCGGGAGCGAAGGTCGGGCTCTTCGCCGTCGACGATGTGACCGCCGCGTACCTCGCCGCGACGGGCTCCTGTGCGAAGCCGGCGGCGCTCCGCCCCGACCCCAACGCGACGTACGTCGAGCGGTGGACGATCGACGCCTCGGCGCTCGAGCCGCAGATCGCGCTTCCCCACTCGCCCGGCAACGTTCTTCCCGTCCGCGCGGCCGGTCACATCCCGATCGACCAAGTCGTCATCGGGTCGTGCACGAACGGTCGCCTCGACGACCTGCGAACGGCGGCCGAGATCCTCCGAGGCCGCAGAGTCGACGCGCACGTCCGTTGCATCGTTCTCCCGGGGTCCCAGCGCGTGATGCTGGAGGCGACGCGCGAGGGACTCGTCGAAGTGTTCCTCGAAGCCGGCGCGGCGATCGGCCCCCCGACGTGCGGCCCGTGCCTCGGCGGACACATGGGGGTCCTCGCGTCGGGAGAACGGGCGGTCTCCACCACGAATCGGAACTTCCGCGGCCGGATGGGCGACCCGCGGAGCGAGGTGTACCTGGCAGGGCCCGCGGTGGCGGCGGCTTCGGCGGTCGCCGGCTGCATCGTGAGCCCGGAGGAGGTGGCGGCATGATCGGGACCGGTAGGGTATGGAAACTCGGCGACCACGTCGACACCGACGCGATCCTCCCCGCGAAGCATCTGACCACGGCGGACCCGAAGGTCCTCGCGACGCACTGCCTCGAGGATACCCTTCCCCACTTCGCCGCGGCGGTCGCCGTGGGAGACCTGCTCGTCGCCGGCGAGAACTTCGGCTGCGGATCGTCGCGAGAGCACGCACCGATCGCCCTTCAGGCGGCCGGCGTGTCCTGCGTCGTCGCCGCAAGCTTCGCGAGGATCTTCTACCGCAACGCGATCAACATCGGCCTCGCCGTCCTCGTCTGCCCCGCGGCAGCGCGGAGGGCCGAGACCGGTCACACCCTCGAGGTCGACCTCGCGTCCGGCACCGTGGCCAATCGCACCCTCGGAGAGCGATACGCTTCGGAGCCGTACCCACCGTTCCTGGTGGAGCTGATCGCGGCCGGCGGTCTCGTCCCGTTCACGCGTCAGCGCCTTGCCTCGTCAGGATTCGGCGGCCGGCGCGCGGCTCCCAACTCCCCAGGACGGACAGAGCCATGAGGATCTTGCTGTACGACACGACGCTGCGCGACGGGGCTCAACAGGAGGGCCTGTCCTTCTCCGTCGCGGACAAGCTCTCGATCCTGAAGCTCCTGGACCGACTCGGCATCGACTACGTCGAGGGAGGCTGGCCGGGCTCCAACCCGAAGGACGCGGAGTTCTTCGACCAGGCCGTGGAGATCTCGTTGGAGCACGCCAAGCTGACGGCCTTCGGCTGCACGTGCCGTGTCGGTCGGAAGGCCGCCGACGACGCGAACGTGCGTTCCCTGCTGGCCGCGGGGACCTCGACGGTCGCCGTGTTCGGAAAGTCGTGGGGGCTGCACGTCGAGCGAGTGCTGCGGACTACGAGGGAGGAGAACCTCCGCATGGTCTTCGACACGGTGCGCGTCTTGGCACAGGCGGGGCGCGAGGTCATCTACGACGCCGAGCACTTCTTCGACGGCTACCGCGACGATCGAAGCTACGCACTGGAGACGCTGTCCGCTGCGGCCGAGGCGGGGGCCGCGTCGGCGGTCCTCTGCGACACGAACGGCGGATCGATGCCGTGGTCCGTCGCCGCCGCCGTACGGCGGGCGCGGCGGCACCTCAGGATTCCGCTTGGTATCCACGCGCACAACGATGCAGGTCTCGCCGTCGCCAACTCCCTCGCCGCCGTACGGTGCGGTGCAACGTCCGTCCAGGGGACGTTCAACGGCTACGGCGAGCGGTGCGGGAACGCCGACCTCTGTTCCGTGATCCCGGCTCTCGTTCTCAAACTTGGGCATACCTGCATCTCCGGCGAAGCCATGGTCGGGCTGACCCCGCTCGCCCGCGAGGTGAGCGAGATCGTCAACCGGCAACTCGACGCACAGCGCCCCTACGTCGGCTCCAGCGCGTTTGCCCACAAGGGCGGCGTGCACGTCGACGCGGTGGCCAAGTGCCCGGAGAGCTACCAGCACGTGGAACCGGCGCGGGTCGGAAACCGGACGCGCACTATCGTCTCGGAGCTCGCCGGACGAGCCAACATCGCGCACAAGGCGGCGGAGCGCGGGATCCACCTATCGAACGGGGAAGCGCGCACGGCCCAGCTCGTGGCGCGGACCAAGGAACTCGAGCGCCAGGGCCTCCAGTTCGAAGGGGCCGACGCGTCGGTGGAGCTGCTCATTCGCAAGGCCGATCCCGCCTACCGGGCCGCGTTCGACCTCGCGGACTTCCACGTGCTGATTCGCGGCCGTCCGGACGGCACGACCGTCGCCGAGGCTGCGGTGAAGGTGGATGTTGACGGACACCGGGTGCACACCGCCGCGGACGGCAACGGACCCGTGAACGCGCTCGACCGCGCTGTGCGGAAGGCTCTCCTCCCGTTCTATCCCGAGCTGGAGGCTGTTCGGTTGACGGACTACAAGGTGCGGATCCTCGACGGCGACGCGGGGACGGCGGCGCGCATCCGCGTCCTGGTGACCACATCCGACGGAACGTCGACGTGGAGCACCGTGGGGTGCGGAACGAACGTGATTGAGGCGAGTTGGATGGCACTGGTCGACGCGCTGGAGTATGCCTTGCTCGGGGCGCGGTGCCGTGACCCTCGGGGAACAGCGTACAAGGATGTGACATGCGCGCGACGATAGCGGTGCTGCCGGGGGATGGGGTTGGGCCCGAGGTCGTGGCCGAGGCCGTCAAGGTGCTCGAGGCCACGGCGAAGTCGTTCGGACATACGCTGGATCTTGCGAGCGGACAGATTGGCGGCGGGGCGATCGACGCCACGGGCTCGCCGCTTCCTGCAGAAACGTTGCGCGTCTGCCGGAACGCGGACGCCGTGCTGTTCGGCGCCGTGGGAGGTCCCAGGTGGTCCGATCCGCGAGGCCGCGTGAGGCCGGAGGACGGCCTGCTCGGCCTTCGCCGGGAGCTCGGTGTGTTCGCAAACCTCCGCCCGGTCCGCGCCGTGTCCGACCTGGCGGACGTCTCAGCGCTCCGCGCGGATCGGATCTCGGACGTGGACGTTCTGATTGTTCGGGAGCTGACCGGCGGGATCTACTTCGGGGCGCGCCAGGAGGCGACCGCGGCGCGGCGTGAGGCATACGACACCATGCGCTATTCCGACGAGGAAGTGCGCCGCGTCGCGCACGTTGGCTTCCGGCTTGCGAGAGAGCGACGGCAACGTGTCACGTCCGTCGATAAGGCGAACGTCCTCGCCAGCTCACGGCTGTGGCGACAGGTCGTCAATGACGTCGCCCGCGAGTACCCCGGCGTCGAGTGCGAATCGATGCTCGTCGATGCCGCGGCGATGCACCTGCTTCGCCGGCCGGCCGACTTCGACGTCCTTCTCACCGAGAACCTGTTCGGGGACATCCTCGCCGACGAGGCGTCCATGCTCGTCGGGTCCATCGGGATGCTTCCGTCCGCGTCTCTCGGCGACGGCCGTCGGGGACTGTACGAGCCGATCCACGGAAGCGCTCCGGATCTTGCCGGCCGAGGAGTCGCAAACCCGTTGGGAGCCGTCCTCAGCGCCGCGATGCTCGTCCGGCACTCGCTCGGGTGGCGCGTGGAGGCCGACGCCATCGAGGCGGCGGCGAGTCGCGTCGTCGCCGACGGCTTTCGAACCGCCGACATCGCCACGGCGGGATCCACGACCGTGGGGACGGCGGAGATGGGAACCCGCATTGCGGAGCTTGTGGCCGGCGCGAGCCGAGAGGAGGGTCCATGCGTAGTGACGCAGTAACGCGGGGTACCGAGCGAGCGCCGCACCGCGGACTGTGGTACGCGAGCGGGCTGACCCCGGACGAGCTCGCACGACCTCTGATCGCCGTCGCGAACGCGTTCAACGAGTTCGCCCCGGGACATGTTCACCTGCGCGCCATCGCGGAGGCGGTCAAGGCGGGGGTGCGCTCGGCGGGCGGCACGCCTCTCGAGTTCAACGTCATCGGAATCTGCGACGGGCTCGCGATGGGGCACGTCGGGATGAGCTATTCGCTGCCGAGCCGGGAACTCGTCGCCGACTCCGTCGAAGCGATGGTCATCGCCCACGGCGTCGATGGACTCGTCCTTGTCCCGAACTGCGACAAGGTTGTGCCCGGCATGCTGATGGCCGCGGGCCGCCTCGACCTGCCCACGATCCTCGTCTCCGGCGGGCCGATGCTCGCGGGTCAGCACGGCGGAGCCGCCGTCGACCTCAGCACC
>JAQTNX010000001.1:0-72584 GCA_028713635.1 Candidatus Bipolaricaulis sp. | reverse complement strand
ATAAACGATGCCGAACTCGCACGGCTCGAGGCCGCAGCCTGCCCGGGGTGCGGATCGTGCGCCGGGCTCTTCACGGCGAACACGATGAACTGCCTCGCCGAAGCCCTCGGTATAGCGCTTCCGGGGAACGGGACGATCCCCGCCGTGTCGGCGGCCCGCGTCCGCCTCGCCAAGACGGCCGGGGGCCGGATCGTCGACCTGGTGGATGAGCAGCTCACCGCCCGGCAAGTCATGACGGAGCGAGCGTTCCGGAACGCCATCGCCCTTGACATGGCGATTGGCGGATCCACGAACACGGTGCTCCATCTGCCGGCGATCGCCCGCGAAGTCGGCGTCGCGCTGTCCCTCGACACCTTCGATCGGATCTCGCGAACGACGCCGTGTCTCGTGAAGCTGCGGCCGTCAGGCCCTTATCACATGGAGGACCTCGATCGCGCCGGAGGCGTCGCCACCGTCCTCGCCGAACTGCTCCGCGGCGGATGCCTTCACCCCGACCAGCCCACCGTCGCCGGGGTGCGAAGCGGCGATCTGGCGCGACGACCGACGGCCGCGGATCCGTCCGCGGCCGCGATCGTTCACCCGTTCGCCGCTCCGCTCGCCCGCGAGGGCGGGATCCGCATCCTCCGCGGCAACCTGGCCCCGGAAGGAGCCGTAGCGAAGGCCGCGGCGGTGCTCCCGACCATGCACCGGCATCGCGGCCCGGCTCGAGTCTTTGACGGCGAGGAGGCGGCTCAGGCGGCGATCCTCGCCGGGGGGATTCACCCGGGAGACGTGGTCGTGATCCGCTACGAAGGGCCGCGAGGAGGGCCGGGCATGCGGGAGATGCTCATGCCGACCTCATCGCTCGCCGGGATAGGCCTCGACGGCTCGGTGGCGCTGATTACCGATGGGCGCTTCTCCGGGGCGTCGCGAGGGGCCGCGATCGGCCACGTCTCGCCCGAAGCGGCGGTTGGAGGGCCTCTCGCCCTCGTCAAGGAAGGAGACGAGATCGAGATCGATCTCGACGCTGGGGCGTTGGCGCTGCTCGTAGACGGGGAGGAATGGGCGCGTCGCCGCGAGCAGTGGAAGGCGCCCAAGATGAAGGCGGTCGGCTATCTCGCGCGGTATGCGGCCCATGTCGGGTCGGCGAGCCGTGGCGCAATCCTTGAGGACTGAGCGAGGTCTAGGGCGAAGACTCCACCGGCCGGCACTCCAGGCGATCCCCCTCAGTGCACGCCGTTTCGATGGGCCTGCCGACGCTGTAGTAGCGCTCATCGAGGGAGTAAAGGATGGGGTCGAGGGCGCGCAGATCGGGGAGCGTTGACCCCGCGGCCTTCCCGAGGGCATTCCCTGTCCGGGAGGCGCGTCCTTCGAGGATGAGGTCCTCGCTGAGATGCGCCTCCACGACCTCGGCAACGAAGAAGTGTCGATGCTGGACCGTTCCGTCCTGCAGGACTCGGCACTCGAGGTTGGCGGGGCAATCGTCGATGAGCGGCACCGGAAGGACGTCGCCGGGCCGCCACGCGACGAGCCGTGACTTGTCGACCTCGCGGCCCGACACACGGCCGAAGTGGTCGACAAGGGCAAGCTGCGCGGTCGTCGGAAGGTTGATGCTGAACTCGCGGCGCTCTCGAACGCCGCGAGTCGTGAAGTGGCCGTCGGAGAGCGAAACCGCAACCAGCGCGGGGCGAATCCCCATGATGGCGCAGTCGCCGATCGTGGCGAAGTTCGCGCGGCCGTCGACGGTCGCGCCGACGAGGACGATGGACACAGGGTAGAGGAGTGGAACCGGACCCAGTCGCCTCTTGTTCATCGGACTCGATCACCCGGGCCGTAGCCCGGTCGAGAGCGTAGCGAGCAGCGCGTCTCGTCAGCGTCCCCTGGTTCAAGGGCGGGGAGCACGCTAGACTGTCGCTTCGTGCGCGCAGCGGGCGCGCCGGATCGCTCATTCAGGAGGTTCCGGAGATGGGGCAGTAGGGCGGGACAAGAACATGGAGAACACGGCAACCGACTTCATCCGCGACATCGTGAGAGAGGACCTGCGCCTCGGGAAGAACGACGGCAAGGTCCAAACACGGTGGCCTCCGGAGCCGAACGGATACATCCACGTAGGTCACGCGAAGGGCTTCCTGTTGGCGTACGAGATCGCCCAGGAGTTCGGCGGCACGTTCAACCTGCGCTTCGACGACACGAACCCGGCCAAAGAGGAGCAGGAGTTCGTCGACGGGATCATCGAGGATATGCGATGGCTCGGCGTAGATTGGCGGAGCGTCTTCTTCGCCTCCGACTACTTCGAGCAGCTCTACGAGTGGGCGGAGCTCCTGATCGAGGCGGGCAAGGCCTACGTCTGCGACCTCTCTCCCGAAGAGGTGAGCGCCTACCGGGGCACGGCGATCGAGAAGGACGGGCAGGTGATCACGCTTCCGGGCAAGGACAGCCCCTACCGCAACCGCTCCCCCGAAGAGAACCTCAGCCTCTTCCGTCGGATGCGGGCGGGCGAGTTCCCCGATGGAGCCCGGACGCTGCGCGCCAAGATCGACATGGCGCATCCGAACCTGAACATGCGCGATCCGGTCATGTATCGGATCCTCCGCGCGACACACCACCGGCAGGGTGACGCTTGGTGCATCTACCCGACCTACGACTGGGCCCACGGTCAGTCGGACGCCATCGAGGGCGTCACCCACTCGACGTGCGATCTGGGGTTCGAGAACCATCGTCCTCTGTACGACTGGTTCCTCGACCAGCTTCCGATCCGCACGCGTCCGCGGCAGATCGAGTACGGTCGACTGAACCTGACCCACACCGTGACAAGCAAGAGGTGGCTGCGTCAGCTGGTCGAAGGTGGACACGTCAGCGGGTGGGACGATCCACGGATGCCGACCCTGCGCGGCATGCGCCGGCGCGGCTACACGCCGGAGGGAATCCGTGCCTTTGTCCGTGCGACAGGAGTCACGAAGTCCCAAGGGATCGTCGATGCGGCGCTGCTCGAGCACTTTCAGCGGCAGGATCTGAACCGAACGTCCCCGCGCGTGATGGCCGTTCTGGACCCAGTGCGCCTTGTGGTCACGAACTACCCCGAGGGAGAGGTCGAGTGGCTCGACGCGGTGAACAATCCCGAAGACCCGTCGGCGGGGACCCGAAAGGTCCCGTTCTCCCGCGTGCTCTTCATCGAACGGGAGGACTTCCTCCTGGATCCCCCGAGCAAGTTCTTCCGGCTTGCCCCGGGGCGCGAGGTGCGGCTGCGCTATGCGTACTTCGTCCGTTGCGTCGACGTCGTCCAAGACGCGCACGGGGAGATCATCGAGATCCGCTGCACGTACGATCCTGCAACGCGGGGCGGCGACGCTCCCGACGGACGGAAAGTGAAGGCGACACTGCACTGGGTGTCCGCAGCGCACGCCGTCGACCTCGAGGCTCGCCTCTACGACGACCTCTTCACCAACGACGACCCGACGGAGGTGGCGGCCGGGCAGACATGGCTCGACAACCTGAACCCCAGCTCGCTCGTCGTCGCGTGCGGCAAGGGCGAGCCGAGTCTCCGCGATGCCCGACCGGCCGAGCGGTTCCAGTTCGAGCGCAAGGGCTACTTCTGCCTCGACCCTGACTCGTCTGCCGACCGGGTCGTCGTCAACCGAACCGTGGGCCTGCGCGACACCTGGGCGAAGTCCCAGGCCACGCCAGGCTAGTCGCTCCCGCGCAGTCTGAGACGGCGTAAACGCCCGCTCCCCGAAGTCAAGGCGAGCGGGCCTATTGTCTACCCCCTCCCTGACTGCTAGACTGCATCCAGCGACTCTCCATTAGGTGTGGGTAGGATCGAAGGTCCGCGTCCGAGGCCCTTTGGGACTTCGGTCGTAGCTGTCGGGCGACGGGACGGCCCGCGGGGCTGGGATTGCGGGACCGCAGGCTCCAGAGGATCGTGGGAGGTGCTCTGTAGATGCAGCTCGACAGAAGAGGAATGAAGTGGGTGGCTGTCCTCCTCGTCGCCCTGTCCGTGGCCGCGGGTGCGTTGGCGCGGACCGGTGCGTGGCTTGACGAGGTGGTCATCTCCGAAGAGAACAACCTGGGCGCGGCCGTAGCGCGCGTCGCCGCCGGCGATTCGGATGTCTTCATCTTTGCCCTCACTGACGCGGCGTTGTTCGCTCAGGTCCGGTCGAATCCGGATCTCGGGTACGTGCGCAACGTCGGCTCGACCAGCGAGCTGACGCTCAATCCGGTCGGACCGACGTTTCCCGGCACGGGAGCCCTGAACCCGTTCTCCGTCCCGCGCATCCGCGAGGCGCTGAACTACTTGGTGGATCGCGACTACGTCGCGAACGAGATCATGGGCGGCCTGGCGCTTCCGAAATACACGTGCCTGAACGGGCCGTTTACGGACGCGTCGGTGCGATACCCCGACATCTACAACCTCATCGTTGAGGCCTACGCGAACGACCCGGCCAAGGCCGAGGCCATCTTCAACGAGGAGATGCCGAAGCTCGGCGCGACGAAGGTCGACGGGAAGTGGATGTACGGTGGGAAGCCCGTGAACCTGATCTTCCTGATCCGAGTCGAGGACGAGCGCAAGCGGATGGGCGACTATGTGGCCGGCTTGCTCGAGGACCTCGGCTTCGAGACCACGCGGCTGTACCGGACCGGCGCCGAGTCGTCGCCGATCTGGATGAACGGCGATCCGGCCGCCGGGCAGTGGAACGTCTACACCGGCGGGTGGGTCACGACGGCCATCGCGCGCGATCAGGGAACCAACTTCGCGTACTACTACACGAAGATCGGCCGAAGCGACCCGCTCTGGCAGGTCTACGAGAACGATCCGGCCTACCTCGCCGTGGCCGAGAAGTTGTGGAACAACGACTTCAACTCGATGGCCGAGCGCCGCGACCTCTTCGAGGACGCGATGTGGGGCGCGATGAAGGAGTCGTACCGCGTCTGGATGGTCGACCGCACGGCGTTCTCGCCGTTCGTGAAGAACTTCCGGGTGGCGGCCGACGTTGCCGGTGGAATCTACGGATCGCAGGCGTGGGGTTGGACGGCCCACTTCGTGGACGCCGCGGGAAAGCGACAGGAAGGCGGAAAGCTCAGGGTGCTCGTGAACAGCATGCTGAGCAACCCGTGGAACGCGATCGCGGGATCGAACTGGGTCTACGACATGTTCCCGATCCGCGGCACGGGCGAGCAAGCCTGGGTGCGCGACACGCGCGACGGCCTTGTGTGGCCGCTCGTGTTCGAGCGGGCCGAGGTCACAGCGCAGACGGGTCTCCCGATCGCGTCGGATCCGCGGCACACCTGGTGCACGCTCAAGTTCGAAACCGAGATCAAGGTCCCCGCGGATGCCTGGTACGACTTCGACGCCAAGACGCAGAAGTGGATCACGGTCGGCGAGGCGTTCCCGAACGGGACGACGGCCAAGACGAAGTCGGTCATCTACTATCCGGCGAGCCTCTACGACAAGCCGCTTCACGACGGAACGAAGGTCTCGATCGCGGACATCGTGCTTGCGATGATCGTCCCGATCGACCGTGCGAAGCCGGACAGCAAGATCTACGATGAGTCGGCCGTTCCGGGGTACAAGAGCTTCATGAAAGTCCACAAGGGCTACCGAATCGCCCAGCGGAGTCCGCTCATCCTCGAGGTCTACTCCGACTCGTACCAGCTCGACGCCGAGCTGACGGCCGTCAACGGCGGCGTGGTCGCCGGGTCGGCGCTCTTCCCGTACTACTCGCAGGGACCGGCGTTCTGGCACACCCTCACCCTGGGCATCCTGGCGGAGGAGAAGAAGCTGGCGGCGTTCGGCGCCACCAAGGCCGGGAAGCTGGGCGTCCCCTACACGAGCTACATCGCGGGACCCTCGCTCGACATCCTCCGCGCCATGATGCTCGAGTGCCTGAGCACGGGGTACCGGCCGTACGAGCCGACGATGGCGGAGTTCCTGTCGCTGTCTGAGGCGGTGTCACGGTGGACGCTGCTCGAGAACTTCTACAAGAAGGTGGGCCACTTCTGGGTCGCGAGCGGTCCGTTCTACCTCGAGAAGGCGTACCCGATCGAGAAGGTCGTCGTATTGAAGCGCTTTGCCGACTACAAGCTTCCGTCCGAGCAGTTCATGTTCCTGCTCGACCCGCTGAAGCCGTAGGCGAGCGAGACACACCAAGCGTGCGAAACGACACGGGGCTGCTGCAGCAACCGAGGGCAGCAGCCCCTTTCTAGTCTCGGAGGACTGCAGAAGTCCCCTGCGGAGAGGAGGAGGGCCGCCGTGAAGAGCCTGCTTGCGGTGGGCCGCTACTTGATCGTTCGGACGCTGATGGTCGGCATCACGCTGGTCGTCGGCTGCTACCTGATCGTCATCATCATGAACATGGGGGGAAAGCTGGACGACGTGCGGCGGGCCGAGATCCGGTCCAACGTCGCCTCGGCGATCTTTCTCGATCCGTCGAACCGTGGAATCCCGGCCGACGCCCTCAAGGTCATGGTCGACGAGCTTGCGGAGTTGGAGTACGAGCGGCTCGGCCTCGATCGGCCGTTCTTCCCGTGGCGGAGCCTCGAGTACCTGTTCACGGCCCTTTCGTTGAAACTGGGCACCGCGGAGCAGCTGACGAGCGACACCGGCTCCCGCTCGGTCGCGCGGATTCTGAGCGAACGGCTGCCGGCGACGTTGGTCCTGTTCGGAACGTCGAACCTGCTCCTGTTCTTCCTCGCCATCCAGTTCGCCCTGTTCTTGTCCCGCCGATATGGCAGCCTCGTCGACCGGACGATGGTCGGCCTGGCGCCGCTGTCGTCGGCGCCGGGCTGGTTCTACGGCATCTTCCTGATCCTCATTTTCGCGGCCGTCCTTAGGGTGCTCCCATGGGGCGGCCTCGTCCAGGTTCCGCCCCCGGACACCGCCCCAGCCTACGCGCTGAGCCTGCTCGAACACATGATCCTTCCCGTGCTCGCGATCACGATCGGCGCCCTGTTCGCCAACGTATACCGCTGGCGGACGTTCTTCCTCATCTACTCGAGCGAGGATTACGTCGAGCTTGCAAAGGCCAAGGGGCTTTCGGCGCGCGGGATCCAGAGGCGGTACATCATGCGGCCGACCCTGCCAACGATCATTACGAGCTTGATGCTCATCCTCATCGGCACGTGGCAGGGGCAGATCATCCTCGAGACGGTGTTCAACTGGCCGGGCCTCGGCCGTCAGTACTTGGCGGCCGTCAACCTGAACGACACGCCGGTCATCCTCGGCACCCTCGTCATCTACGGCTACCTGCTGGCGGGAACGCTGCTTCTCCTCGAGTTCATCTACGCTCTGGTCGATCCGCGCGTCCGGGTCGGCGGCGGGAAGGTGTAGCGACATGAACACGCTCCTTCGCAACCTGAGAGAGCTCCGCCGCTATCCGTCGGCGATCCTGGGCCTCACGATCATCGGGCTCCTCATCGTCCTCTCGATCTATGCCGTGATCGCCATCCCGTACAGCGAGGCGATCCGCCTCTGGCGCGGCGGGCCGGGAGTGTGGGACGAACTGCCCCGCAACGCCTCGCCGGCGTGGTTCGACCTGTTCACCGGGAAGAGCCTTTCGCGGACGATCGTCGTCGACTCGCGAACCGAGGGGACGCGGACGCGCGAGCCGCTCGGGGATGGAAACGTTCGGGAGCGTCTCATCTTGGCGCTGGACTTCCGCTACGACACGTTCCCCACCGAGATGTCGCTCTTCTCGACGGCGACGTACGAGACGAAGCGGTCGAAGCTCACGGCCACCTGGGTGAAGCCGGATGGCACGCGGGTGGCTCTCGCCTCGGGGCGCAGCATCCGCTCGAGCGACACCTACTACATCTCCCTCGACAACCAGCTCCGCGACCGGCTGCCTCAGATGGCGGCGCCCGAGGTCGCGCTGTTCGGCGAATTCGGCGCGTCGTCGCCCAAGGGAGAGTGGAAAACGCAGCCGGGGACGTATGAACTCGTCCTCGAGGCCGACATGCCCGAGGCGTACACGCTCGAGTCGAAGCTCGTCGTCTACGGAAGCGTCTACGGGATCGCCGGGACGGACAACCAGCGCCGCGACATCACCGTGGCGCTCCTCTGGGGAGCTCCCCTCGCGCTCCTGTTCGGCCTTCTCGCGGCGCTTGGAGCCAACACGGCGACCTTCGTCCTCGCGGGGATCGGGACGTGGTTCGGCGGCTTCATGGACTCGGCGTTCCAGCGGCTGACGCAGCTCACCCTGCTCTTGCCGCTCTTGCCGATCCTGATCATGGTCGGCCAGCTCTACGGCCGCAGCATCTGGCTGATCCTGGCGGTCGTCATCCTGCTCAACGTCTTCAGCGGCGCCTACCTCACGTACCGCGCGATGTTCCTCCAGGCCAAGGAAGCGCCCTACATCGAGGCGGCCAGAGCGTACGGGGCGAGGCACCGCAGGATGATCTTCCGGTACTTGCTCCCGAGGATCGTGCCGGTGCTCCTCCCGACGTTCGTGTTGGTCGTGCCGCAGTTCGTGTTCCTTGAGGCGTCGCTCGCGGTCCTCGGCCTCGGAGATCCGATCCTCCCGACCTGGGGAAAGCTCATCTACGACGCGCGCGCCGCGGATGCGCTATACAAGGGGTACTACTACTGGGTGCTGGAGCCGGCGATTCTGCTGATGGTCACGGGATTCGGGTTCGCCCTCGTCGGATTCGCCCTGGACCGAATCTTCAATCCGAGACTGAGGACGATGTGACATGGGAACCACGGACAGATTGCTGCGCGTCGAGGACCTGAAGCTCCACTTCCGGACGTGGCGGGGGCCGGTCCAAGCCGTCGACGGGGTCAGCTTCGCGCTGGACCGCGGGCCCGCCACCGTGGTGGTCGGCGAGTCCGGATGCGGGAAGAGCACGCTCGCACGGGCGATCCTCCGCCTCTTGCCACGGAACGTGTCGGCATACACCGGCAACGTCTGGCTCAACGGAACCAACATCATGACCCTCAACGAAGAGCGGTTCCGTCGCCAGGTTCGATGGGTGAAGATGGCCCTCGTCTCGCAAGCGGCGATGAACTCGCTGAACCCGGTCATTCGGGTCGGGGATCAGGTGTCGGAGCCTCTCCGCGTCCACGGGGTGTCCACGAACAAGAAGGAAGCGCTACGTCAGGCCGAGGAGGTGTTCCGGCTTGTCGGCGTATCGGCCGACTTCCTGGAGCGATTCCCGTTCGAGCTGTCGGGGGGGATGCGGCAGCGGGCCGTCCTGGCGATGGCCCTCATCACGCACCCCGACCTCGTGTTCCTCGATGAGCCGACGAGCGCCCTCGACGTCCTGACCCAGACGAGCATCATGAACGTTCTGAAGGGAATCAAGCGCGACCTAGGGGTCACGTTCGTTCTGATCACGCACGACATCGCCACGTCGAGCGAATTGGCGGACCGCGCGGCGGTCATGTACGCAGGGCAGCTCGTTGAGTTCTCGAGTGCGCACCACTTCTTCCGCGAGCCCCTGCACCCCTACTCGCAGAAGCTCATGGCCAGCGTGCCCACGCTGCGCGAGGACAAGAAGCTGGAGTTCATCCCAGGTCGGCCGCCGAGTCTCCTCGATCCTCCGACGGGGTGCCGGTTCGCGGACCGCTGCTCGTCGCGGTTTGGGAAGTGCGTCGAGGAGCCGCCGTTCCGCGACGTCGGAGAGGACTGGTGGGTCAAGTGCTGGCTGCACGTGTGAGGCGGGGGCGATGACGGAACAAGCGCTGCTATCGGTTCGAGATCTTCATACCTGGTATGAGCTCCGGAAGTGGGGGTTCTTCCGCACAGGACACGTCCGGGCGCTCGACGGCGTGACCTTCGACCTCCGTCGGGGCGACGCGATCACGATCGTAGGGGAGAGCGGCTCGGGGAAGACGACGTTGGCCAAGACGCTGCTCGGACTCGTCCCGCCCACGAAGGGCGAGATGGTCTTCGCCGGCGAGCGGCTCGACGGGAAGAAGAAGGGAAAGGCCCTCGCCTGGCTGCGCGCCAACGTCGGATTCGTCCAGCAGGACCCGTATGGAGCGCTTCCTCCGTTCATGACGGTGGAGCGCATCCTCAGCGAGCCCCTGGCCGTCCACGGAGTTCCCCGGCGCGAGCAGGAAGCCCGCGCTCGCGCCGTGATGGACGAGGTCCGCCTCACCCCACAGGACGACTTCGTCCACAAGTACCCTCACATGCTGAGCGGCGGGCAGCAGCAGCGTCTGGTCATCGCTCGAGCCATCGTCCTCGAGCCGAAGCTCGTCGTGGCGGACGAGCCGGTCTCGATGCTGGACGCGTCGGTGCGCGTCGAGATCCTCCAGCTTCTGCGACGCATCCAGAAGAGCCACGACCTGGGCGTGATGTACATCACCCACGACCTGTCGACGGTGCGCTACTTCTCGGAGTACGTCTTCGTGATGTACGCGGCGAAGATCGTGGAGAGGGCGCCGGTTCACGAGCTCATCCGCCATCCGCTCCATCCCTACACGCAGGCGCTGCTCACCGCCATCTCCGACCCGGACCCCGAGAACGCTCACATCCAGAAGGAGGTTCCGCCCGGCGAGCCTCCGAGCCTCGCCCATCCCCCGTCCGGATGCCGATTCCATCCCCGCTGCAAGCACCGGATCGCGGAGCTGTGCAGTACGACGGAACCGACGACCTTCGAGCCCGCACCCGGACACCGCGTGGAGTGCTGGCTCTACCGTCAAGGAGGCGAAGGCTGAAGGGGTCGCGTAGGGTCTTCGCGATCGCGCTCGCGCTTCTTCTGACCGCTTGCGGTCTGGCGTTTGCGATGGTGATGCACGCCATCCCATCGCCGTTGTGGCTCAGTTTCATCACGTACTTCGCCTCGATCGGCGGGCTGTTCCTCGGGGTCATCGGCGCCGCGATGTACTTCGGCGAACGCCGTGACAGAGACTGAGACAAGCCTGCGCGCCCTCGAGATCGAGGAGGCAGGGCGGCTTGCGGGTTGTCCGCTCGCCGGGGTTGCCCAGGCGTTGCGCCGACGCGCCGCCCTCGTGTAGGATCTTCTCCCGAAGACCTTGAGGGGGGTTCGGGTGAAGCGAGACTCGTCGGAAGGACTGACAGCGGCCCACCAAGGGCCGTTTTTTTCTGCTTCGAGCGGGCGGTTGGAGTCGAGCGCCGTCGCCGGAGGATACGCGCGCGCGACGATCGGCGTCGACCACAGCTTCGTCGCGCCTCGTCCCGGGCAATTCGTGCTCCTTCGCCTACGGGAGGGCCCGGCGCTGCCGCGCGCCTTCTCCGTCTTGGCGGCGGAGGCGGGACGCCTTGAGTTCCTTCTGAAGTTGGACGGAGCCCTGCGCGAGGCCCTGGGACGTGCAGCCATGGGCACGGAGGTGGTCGTGCGGGGACCGTACGGCACTCCGTACGAGACCCGCATCGGCCGCGACTGTCGCTATGTTCTCGCAGGGGGAGGAAGCGGGATCGCGCCGCTCCTCCACTTCGCGGCCGCCTACCCGGAGCTGACGGAGGACGTCGCCTTCGGGGTTCGAGAACGCGGCGTGCGCGACCTCCTGCCGGGAGTCGACATCGCGGTCGAAGAGGAGGGCGGCGAGACGGCGGACGACCGCCTTCGGAAGCGCTGGAAGCACGGACTTGGGATTCTCGCGTGCGGCCCGGAGCCGATGCTTCGCGGCATTGCACAACGCTACGCGGCGGAGCCAGACACGTACGTCTCACTCGAAACGCGCATCGGATGCGGATTCGGAGCCTGTCAGGGGTGCAGCGTCGAAACGCGCTCCGGCATGCAGCGGGTGTGCCGCGAGGGCCCGCTGTTCGCCTGCTCGGAGGTCCCATGGCTGCGCTGACAGTTCGCGCCTTGGGACTCGAGTTCCGTAACCCGGTGGTCCTCGCATCGGGGCCGGCGGGATTCGGGCTGGAGCTTGCAGCGGCGTTCGACTTGTCGAGGATCGGCGCGCTGACCACGAAGACAGTGACGCTCGAACCCCGCCGCGGGAACCCTCAGCCGCGGCTCGTCGACGCGCCGTGCGGCGTTCTCAACTCGATCGGACTCCAGAACCCCGGGTGCGACGCGTTCGAGGTGGATCTCCTTCCGCAGATCCGCGCGTTCCCCACCCGACGCATCGTCAGCATCGCCGGGCGGAGTCCGGAGGAGGTCGCCGCTCTGGCGTCTCGTCTTGCGGGAGAGCAAGGGGTTGACGTCCTTGAGGTGAACCTCTCCTGCCCGAACGTGCACGGCGAAACGGTGGCCGACAATCCCGAGACCGTGCGGGCCTTCGTGCGAGGCGCCCGGTCCGCGTCGACGCGTCCGATCCTCGCCAAGCTCCCGGGAGAGGGGAAGTACCTCGATCTCGTGGAGGCGGCCCTCTCCGCGGGCGCCGACGGCGTCGCGCTGATCAACGCGTTGCGCGGGATGAGGATCCACACCGAGACAGGACTCCCGTTGCTGGATCGCCAGGTGGGCGGGCTCTGCGGCCCAGCGATCTTCCCGATCGCTCTTCACCGTGTGTTCGAGGCGCGGAAGGCTTTTCCGGAGACCGTGATCGTCGGGACGGGCGGCGTCTCCGATCTACGAGGCGCTCTGGAGATGCTCTTCGCTGGCGCGGACCTGATCGGGTTCGGGTTCGCTGTGATGGCCGACCCGACCCGGGTGTTCCGCCTGGCCCAGGAACTTGACGAGTGGCTGACCAAGCGAGGGATCGCTGACGTCGACCAACTGCGCGGTGCATCGCACCGAGGGGGAATCCATGTTCGTTGATAAGCTGAAGGCGTCACAGAGACAGACCGGGGGAAGGCTCTGCGTCGGCCTCGACCCTCATCCCGAGCTTGTCCCGGGCGGAGGCAGGGAAGCCCAGGCCGTCAAGCGATTCCTTGACGCCGTGATCCTGCAGACGAAGGACGATGCTTGCGCCTACAAACCGAACAGCGCGTTCTTCGAGGCGCTCGGGTCGGACGGCGTCGCGCTCCTCCGGCACACGGTCGACCGAATCCACGACGCCGGGCGGCTCGCGATCCTCGACGCCAAGAGGTGCGACATCGCTTCGACGGCGGCCGCCTACGCGCGGGCCGCTCACGATGGGCTCGCGGCGGACGCGATCACGGTGGTCCCCTACATGGGCGAGGACGCGATCCTCCCGTTCCTCGACGTGGGACTCGCCGTGTTCATCGTCACCCTTCCTTCGAACCCGACAGCGGCGACCATCGTCGATCACGGCTCGCCTCCGCTCTACGTCCTCGTGGCGGAGCTTGCGGCCCGCCTCGAGGAGCGTTTCCCGGGACAGGTCGGCCTAGTGGTCGGCGCGACGAGCCCCGCCCGAGCGCGCTCGTTGCGCGACATCGGCCCCGGGTCACCGTGGCTCGTGCCCGGAGTCGGAGCGCAGGGCGGGGAGCTTGAGGCGTTCCTCGACGCCGCCGGCTCCGACCGCACCCTTGTCTTCAACGTGTCCCGCGGCATCCTCGCGGCGGAGCGCCCGGGAGACGCCGCCCGAACCTTCAACAAAGCAATGGGGAGGCCCCATGACCGATGAGACCCGATGGCTCGAACTCCTGCAGGAGACGGGAGCGGTGCAGTCCGGCCACTTCCTCCTCTCCTCAGGGCGTCACTCAGGCCGGTATGTCCAGTGCGCTCGGGTGTTGGAGAATCCTGCGCACGCAGAGACCCTCGGGGCCGCTCTGGCGACTCATCTTCCGGAGGGGATCGACCGCGTCGCGTCGCCCCCCCTGGGCGGCATTCTGATCGGGTATGAGGTGGCGCGACGACTCGGCCGCCCGTTTCTGTTTCCCGAGCGCGGGCCGGACGGCAGGTTTCAGCTTCGACGAGGGTTCACCCTGCGCGCCGGGGAACGAATCGGGATTGTCGAGGACGTCGTGACGACCGGACGGACGACGCGGGAGCTGATCGACCTGGTCCGCGGTTTCGGCGCAGAGCCGGTCTGCTCTGCGGCGATCGTCGACCGATCCGAGACCCACGCCGTGGAAGGGATGACCATCCGCGCGCTCGTTCACCTGAGCATTCCAACCTACACGTACTCGGAGTGCCCGCTGTGCGCCGCGGGAACTCCGCTGTACCAGCCTGGAAGCCGCAAGGACCCGGCGAAGGGGGCCGAGTGAGAGTCGACGTCCTCGAGGAGCACGGCTACGAGTCCGCTCTGCTCGGACTGTCTCTCTCCTACCGACAGGAACCGGAGCGAATGGCGGCCGTCGCTCGACGCCTCCGCTTCCTCGGCGAAGGACACAACAAGTACCTGGAGTCCATCGTCGTCTGGCTGGATATGACCGCGCCCCGGTACTTCTGGCAGCAGTTCGACACGTACCGAGTCGGTGTGACCAAGCAGAGCGAGTCGACGATGCACACGCTGACGTCTCGGCCGCTCGCCCAGGACGACTTCGCCCATCCCGTCCCCCCAGAGTACCTCGACCATCTGAACAGGCTGATCGCGGCGAACGACTGGGAGGAAGCGAAGGCGGGCGTGCCGGAGTCGCTCCTGCAGCGGCGTGTCGTTTGTCTCAACTACATGGTTCTCCAGCGGATGATCCGACAGCGGAAGACGCATCGCCTGCCGGAGTGGCACCTGTTCGTGGCGCGGGTGCTGGAAGCAGTCCAGCACCCGGAGCTGCTCGAAGATGGAGGAGGGTCGTGATGGGGCACGGAATTCTCTCGGATCGGGAAATCGCGGCGCTGTGCACCGGAGACACGCCCATGTTGTCTCCGTTCGTCGCCCGCCAGGAGGGCAAGCCGTCGTACGGACTCGGAAGCTACGGGTATGACCTTCGCCTAGGGCGCCGGCTCCTCGTGCCGCTGGGCGGCTTGAACGTCGTCCTTGACCCGGTCACCTTCCCTGTGAACCACTTCCGCGCCGTGGAGGTCGACGGAACGTTTGAGTTGGCGCCGAACGCCCAAGTCCTGGCGGAGTCCGTGGAGTGGTTCCACATGCCGGACGACGTCTGTGGAGTGTGCTGGGGCAAGAGCTCGTACGCCCGCTGCGGCCTTCTCGTCAACGTGACGCCGCTCGAGCCCGGGTGGCGCGGCATCCTGACGATCGAGCTCGCCAACGTGTCCCCCCTTCCGATTCGTCTGCACATCGGCCAAGGGATCGCCCAAGTCGTCTTCTTCCGCGGCGAGCGCCCCAACCGAACCTACGGAGAGAAAGAGGCGGGCGGCGGGTACCAGGATCAGCCCGGGGTCACGCTTCCGCGGTAGCCCCTGCAGACTTCGACGCCTGCCGGAGCCGATGGTGTATCCTCTGCTCCGCCGGGTCGACAGCATGGGGGAGTCCGGCGGTCGGTGCTCGGGGATCGAGGTGCCGAAGGGGGAACGATGAGTCGTACGATACGAGCCTTCTGGATCGCGTTGATCGTAATCGTGGTCGCCGCGTCGCTCGGGGGTGCTGCGGCCTCCGTGTCGTCGCGGTACGTCGACGTCGAGGTCGAGGTATTCCGCTCCTGGGGCCTGTTCGGACTCGGCACGTGGGAGTCGCTCGACGCGCGCTTCCTGTCAATGGACATCGCCCGTCTCGAGGCGTCCGATCAAGCTCAGCTTCAGGCGATCGTGGGCGGTTGCCAGAGCGGATCGTGGAGCGAACCCGGTTCGTGCTCGGCGCTTGCCACCGTCCAGTACATGTTTGAGCGGCACTACGCCGTCGAGCCGGTGCTCGGATCGCTGTATCGTGTCACCCTCACGAACCGGACCGCAGGCCTGCTGGGCGTCGTGCTGGCCATCGACGGCCTGAACACGAACGGCAGCGCCGGAGTCACCGGAACGATCAAGGACAAGAAATGGATCCTCCTGCCGAAGCAGACCGTGCGGATCACGGGGTGGCAGGTGAGCTCAGACGAAGCGCTGCAGTTCCGATTCGCCACGCCGAGCCAGGCCCACTCCTCGCTGGACGCGCTGCGCGGATCGATCCGCGTCTACGTCTACTTGCCCGATCCCCGTGGCGACGCAACCAAGGGAACCGGAGCCGGAGCGGTGATCGACCAGCCGACAATCCTGATCCCCTTCACGTCTGCAACATCCCTCCCGGTCGACGCCGTTGCCCTGACCTACGCTCGCACGTCGGTGTCGCTCGGAATCCTGTGCGAGGAGACGGGCGGGACGGGAATCCGGATCAGCTCGGTCGCCGCCGGGACCATCGCCGAGCTGCGCGGCCTGCGCGTCGGCGACGTGATCACCTATGCCAACGGCGTTCCGCTGAACACGTGCGCCGATCTCGCGGCGTACCTGGCGACACGGCGCGCCGGCGAGCGGGTGGTTCTCAAGGTTCATCGCGCCGACGCGGTCCTGCTCATCACCCTGGAGCTGGAGGAGTAGGGAACACCGCGCCGCTCGACATCGGCCGGAGGCTCTCGTCGACCGCGGGTGGGTCGCCGCGCAGGACGCGGCACGCGGCGGAGTCTCCGCCGACCAGCTCGACGACCTCGAGCTCGGATGCGCTTCGGGAGGTCTCGAATCGGTCGCCCACTCGGAGCCCGTTCTCCTCTCCCAAGGACACGAGGACGGAGCCCGTCGCGGCATCGATCGAGAGGACGCGCCCTGCGGGGCCGACGGCGACGCGGGACGCTGCGCTTCCGACGACTCCGCGCGCATCGGTCACGCGAAGGTCCACGGAGTACTCCCCTTCCGCGTCATACGCGTGGGTCGGGGAGCGCTCGTTCGACGTCGACCCGTCGCCGAACGACCACGCGTACGTCTCCACCCCTCGGTCCGCCCGCGTCTGATCGGCGAACTGCACAGGCGAACCGGCGTACGGCAGGTCGGGACCGTATGTGAAGGCCACGGCGGGAGGCCGATCGGCGGTCGCAAGAAGGACCCGGACTTCGCCTTCCCCGGCAAGCTGCGGCTCCTGCACGGCTCCCCGCTCCCGACGGACCCGCTCCGGGACGGCCCGAGCCACGTACTCGTACAGCTCCCACGCCGTGACCCGCCGATCTCCGTTGAGGTCCGCCGCGCCGCGCAGCCCCGCGATCACGCAGTACGTGAAGACGCCGTGACCCACTTCGGGGGACTCGAACGCCTCTTGGGCCTCCGCGGCCGCGGAGAGGATGAGCCTCCCTTCAAGGGCAAAATCGGAGAACAGGTCCGGTCGATCTCCGATCGGACGCTTCGACGAGGGAAGGCTGCGCGATAGCCCTCCGGAGTAGCAGCCGTCGAACAGAACGAGGACGTGATTCGACTCGAGTCGATCGAGGAAGCGCCCGAACTCGTCGTCACGAAGGGCCGTGTCCTCGACCGCCGAGGCCGACGTGTCGACAAGGACGAAGAACTCGTCAACCCCGTCCTGCTCGTCGCCGTTGTCGTCGTCGCCCTGGAACCCGTGCCCGGAGAACGACACGAGGGCGAGGTCGTCCTCTTCCGCCACGCGCCGCAACCACCCGAGCGCCTCTCGCACGTTGACCAGGGACGCAAGGCGAGGCGCCGCGCCAGGGAACGCAGCCACCGGCCCTTCGGAGTCGAGAAGGAGGCGGACGTGATCCTCTGCGACCCCGGAATCGACGAGCCATCGGTACATGGCGATCGCGTCATCTCGTCCGTACTGCAGGTCCTTCACTTGAGCGTAGTCCGAGATCCCGATGACCACGGCCCAGACCTCGTCCACCGGTACGATCTCGGGCGTGGGCGAGACGACGACCGACCTCGACTCCGTCGCCTCGAGACCGTCCGAGTCTCTCACCGTGAGCCTCACGGTGTACTCGCCCTCCACCGAAAACCGATGGACCGGCGAGGCGTCGCGGGAACTCCGGCCGTCACCGAAATCCCAGATCCAAGCGATCACACTCCCGTCGGTGTCGACCGAGCGATCGGAGAAGTAAACCGGATCTTGGATCGCCGGGGTCGGCGGGGTGAACGAGAACGCCGCGCGGGGAGGCTCGACCTGGTCGACCAGAACGACGCGCATCACCGCATCGGACCGCGACGTGTCGTCAACCACACGCAGGGTGATTGGGTGCGCCGCTGCCGCAAGCGCCGGCGCGATGATCGTGGGATCGCTCGATACGGCGTCGATCACGCCGTCGGACTCGAAGTCCCAGCTGTACTCGACGACCGACCCATCCGCGTCGCTCGACCCTGACGCGTCGAGCAGGACTCCGTCTCCGGCGCGCGGTCCCCTCGGAAGTCGCACGCCACCCTCCGACACCGCAACGGCGACAAAGGCGGCAACCGGGGAGGTATCCGCCGGCCACACCGTCACGGGGAGCGTGAGGGAGACCGCCGCGCCCCGATCGTCGGACACCGTCAGCACGACGTCATAGATTCCCGCGGCCGCGTACGCGTGGTCGACCGACGGGCCCTCACCCACCGCGCCGTCGCCGAAGTCCCACACCAGCACTCGGATCTGGCCGTCGGGATCGGCCGAGCCGGACGCGCGGAACTGGACCGGCGTGCCCGCTTCGGGATCCGCGGGAAGCGCCGAGAACGCCGGAATCGGCGGCTCGTTCGGCCGCCGGCGCAGCCACGCCGTCGGGTCGAACGCAACTCCCGTCGCGACGCGCGGCCCGTCGCTTGTTGAGAGCGCCAGCTCTCCGGAAAGCGTCACGGACCCGAGCCTCGCTGTGGCGGACACCGATCCCTCCGAAAGGCTCCAGCCCACCAGGCGAGCCTTCCCGGTCACAGAGAACCCCCGGTCTGCAAGGGTGAGCCGTGCACGCCACGCCTCGTCGGCGATCTCGACGAGTCCCGTCCAATTCCACCCATCGCCCGCCCACTCCGCCGTCGCCGCGAGGACGCGATCGGGGAGAAGCTGCACGCGCTCTTCGAGACGGAGGCGCCGCGCGCCGGCGCCCAGTCCCTGCGACAAGGCAATGTCCAGGGCAGTCAGCGTCACGTCGACGGCCGCCAAGGAGGCCTCGAGCCTCCACGAGGACAGCGCGAAAGCCAGCTGGAGTCGCGCCGACAGGTGAGGGGACGGCCAGTTCGTGGCCACGCGGAAGGACGCTCCCACGGCCCCCCCTTCGAGCGCCGCCAGCCCCCACACGGCTCCCCAAGACTCGTCGCTCTGGATCACCCCGGCGAACCCGCACTCCACGGTCAAGGCCTCGCTACCGCCGCCCTGAGGCCACGCCTTGCTGAGGCTCCCACTCGCCGCAACTCGCCGGCTGAGGCGCCCGAGCACGGTCGACTCGATGTCGAGAGCGACGCCGCCCTCGTGGAAGCGAAGTCCAAGGTCGAGCGAGGCGATCTCAAACGGGGATCCGGCAAGACGGAGATCCGCGTGCCAGGTTTCCCCGAACCATCCTCGCGACGCCGAGGAGACGAGTTCGACCGCCCACGAGGAGGCCGACGACGGATCCTCTTGCGCGCCGATCGTCGTCCACCCCACGCCAGCTTCAATGCACGGCGAATCGAGCCGCAGAGACACGTCGCCTGACGGAAGGTGCGCAAACCCGGGGGCCGCGGCGACGTCCGACGGCCGCCTCGCCGTTCCCACGTAGTCTGTCCCGTTTCCCCAGACGCAGTTGTGCGAGAACGCCCGGACGCTCGACGCGTCGCCGGACACATCGGCCCTGAGGCCGGCCCCGCGGTTGTACGCGAGGATGCAGTGCCCCACCTCCACGTCGCCACCGGAGATCCTCACGCCGTCCCCGGCGTTGCGCGCCACCGTCGAATACGTGAGCCGACATCGGGTCGCCGACTCGAAGACCACCCCGTCGCCGCCTCCCCCCACGACTTCGCACGTCCGCGCCGAGATCGAGGCCGTGCCGGTCGCGTGGAGCGACGTCCCGTCAACGGCGTCGAATCGCCCGCCGTCGACCGTGCACGTCGCCTCGTCCTCGCATCCGACTCCGCCGCTGCCCCCCTCGACGCGAAGGCGGGTGAACTGCCCGAGCGCTCGGCTCGTTAGGCGAACGGCGCCGCTACCGCTCTTCGTGACGGTCAGATCGCTGGCGACGATCCTCGCGTCGCCGGCGACGAGCAGCCCGCTCGCCGCGTGGCCCGTGATCTCGCACCCGTCGAGAGACGCGGTCGCACTCGCCTCGAGGGCGACTCCTCCCCCCTCGTTGCTCTCGAACCGCGAACCGGTCGCTTCGAGTTGGCCATGGTCCCGCACCCACGCGCCAACCCCTTCATTCCCTAGGACGGTGCAGCCGTCGAGCGTGACCCTCGCTCCGTCATGAACCGAGATGCCGGCGCCCGCGTTGTCTTCGATCGCCACGGACTCGAGCGCAAGGTTGGAGGCCAAGTCCCCGACATCGACGCCAGGTCCCATGCCGCCGGAGATCACGCAGTCGGCAAGATCCGCCGACCCCGCCGTGACCATGACAACCGGTCCCTCAAGGATGGACGCACCGCGCTCGATCGTCATCCCTTCGATCCGCCCCGAGCTCACGTGATCGATCACCAGCACAGGGTCAAACCCGTACGAGTAGCGAACGACCGTCTGCTGAGGCCCCGCGCCCACGACGGTCACGCCGTTCTTGAGCACCACCTGCTCCTCGTAGACCCCGCCGGCGACGCGGAGGATGTCGCCGAAGGCCGCGGCGTTCATCGCGCCGCGAATCGTCCGGTAATCGGCCGACCCGTCCGGGGACACGACGAGCACGGTGGCCGCTGCAAGCAAGGGGGCTGCCAGCAAGAAGACGAGGCAAACGCCAATTCGGAACGCGACTCGCATGCCCGGATTGTATAGGTCGGCGAGGAGTCCACAAAGCGCGCCGCGGACGCTCGGCAGGCGACCCAACGGAACGGGTATGATGGGCGCAGCCCGGAACCCAAGGGGGGAGCCATGAGAGCGTTCTTCTCTCTGCCGATCGACGGCGCGCTTCGCATGCACGTCGGACGCGTCGCGGAGCGAATCCGCCGCGAAACCACCATGCCGGCCTCGTGGGTCCGACCCGACAACTACCACGTTACGCTCCGCTTCCTTGGGGAGATCGACCCAGACCTCACCGGCGCGCTCGAGACGGCCGCGGGCGGCGTTGCCCGTGGATTCGCTCCCTTCACGCTCCGTGTGGCCGAGCTTGGCGCGTTTCCCTCGATCGACCGCGCGCGGGTCTTGTGGGTCGGTGCTACGGCGGATCCGGCGTTTGGGAACCTCGCCGGGGCGCTCGAGCGGGAGCTCCACGAGCTGGGATTCGCCCCCGAGCGGCCCGAGACCGTCGCTCACATCACGATGGTGCGGATCAAGGGGCGCCCCGACGCCCGCCTCCCCCGCGTCGTCGAGGCGCTCGGCCCGTTCCCACCTCACTCACTTCGCGTCGATCGTCTTGTCCTCATGGAGAGCCGGCTCACCCCCCACGGGCCGACGTACGATTCGCTCTTCTCCGTCCCGCTACGGACGGAGACGTAGGGGAGCGTCGATGCCCTTCGTCTACCTCGACCACGCCGCCGACCTGGCCATCCGGGCGTGGGGATCGAACATCGGCGAGGCGTTCGCCGAAGCGGCGCTCGCGATGTTCTCGAAGATGGTCCGAACCGACCGGGTCGAACCGAGAATTCCGCGCGACTACACCCTCCAGGCCGACTCCCTCAGGGGTCTTCTCGTCGCATGGTTGGCAGCGCTTCTTGTGCCGAAGGACCTTGAGAGCCTCGTCTTCTCCCGCTTCGACGTCGACGTGCGCGCGATCGAGCTTGGTTTTGAGCTTCGCGGCCGAGCGCTCGGCGAGACACTCGACCCCGAGCGCCACGAACCGAGCGGCGAGGTCAAGGGGATCACCTACCTTGGGCTCGACGTCCGCAAAGCGGCCGGCGTGTGGTACGCTGAGTTTGTCGCCGATGTTTGAGAGATCCGGTGACGTCGCTGTGACGGAGAACGACGGCGTCGCAGCATGGGGGTTGCGTTGAGCATCTTGGACCACATGGAACGAGTTGGCGACGTCGAGTGGGTCCTGGCACCCCACGACGGAATGCTCGTCGCCGGACGGATCTACGCTGACGTCGAGAGCATCGGCCAGCTCCGCGGCGAGGCCGCCGACCCGAAGGGTTGGAGCGCACTCCGCCAGCTGAAGAACGTGGCAAGCCTCCCCGGCATCGTGGCGCCGGCCCTTGCTCTCCCCGACGTCCACCCGGGGTACGGCTTCCCGATCGGCGGGGTCGGAGCCTTCGACCTGGACAGCGGAGTCGTCGTGGTCGGAGGCGTCGGCTTTGACATCAACTGCGGGGTTCGCCTCCTGCGCACTCCCCTTCATCGCGGCGATGTGGCACCGGACATTGACCGTATCGCGGCGGACCTCTATCGGGCGGTCCCCGCGGGGCTTGGATCCAAGGGCGCCCTGTGCCTGTCGACGAAGGAAATCGACCGTGTGCTCCGGGAGGGGGCTCCGTACGTCGTCCGACTCGGGAACGGGATCGGGAGCGACCTCGAGTACACCGAGGAGAACGGGCATGTCGACGGCGCGGAGCCAGACGCCGTGAGCGCACTCGCCAAGCAGCGGCAATTCCAGCAGGTGGGCACCCTTGGCTCGGGCAACCACTACCTCGAGGTGCAGATCGTCGAGGAAATCCTCGAGCCGAAGGCGGCACGCGCGTTCGGGCTCACCGCCACCCAGGTGGTCGTCTCCGTGCACACCGGCTCTCGCGCGCTCGGCCACCAGATCGGCCAGGATTCCCTACGAGAGATGGCCTCCGCCTGCGAGAAGTACGGCATTCGAATCCCCGACCAGGAGATGGTGTGCGCCCCGGTCCGGAGCCCGGAGGGACAGCGGTACCTGGCGGCGGTGGCCTGCGGAGCGAACTGCGCGTTCGCCAATCGCCAGGCGATCACGCACCTCGTGAGGACCTCGCTCGCGCGAAGCTGCGGCATCGCCCCCGAAACGATCCAGACCGTGTACGACATCGGCCACAACCACGTCCGAATCGAGGCGCACGAGATCGGCGGCGTCGTGCGTCGCCTCCTTGTCCACCGAAAGGGGTCTACACGCGCGTTTGGCCCCGGCCGCAGCGACGTCCCGCCCGCGTACCGCCAGGTCGGCCACCCGACCCTCGTCGGCGGAACCATGGGAACGGCGTCGTACGTCATGCACGGAACGTCAGCCGGCATGGGACTGGCTTTCGGCAGCGGAATCCACGGGGCGGGGCGCGCCCTCTCGCGGAACCAGGCCATCAAACAGTTCCGCAGCGACGCGATCCTGTCCGACCTTGCGGCGAAGGGGATTCGCCTTCTGGCTCACGACCAGCGAGGCATCGCCGAGGAGGCGCCGGGGGCCTACAAGGATGTCGACAGCGTCGTGCGCGCCGCCGTGGCCGCCGGAATCAACGTCCCCGTCGCGCGGCTGCGGCCGTTGGCCGTCATCAAGGGCTAGATCGAGACGTCCGCGGAGTCTCCGGTCGCACGGCGCGGAAACGCCTTGCTGTGACGGACGATGGCACGCGCCAGCTTGTCCGGGTCGTGCTTGACCGTCGTCTTGCCCACCCAGTTCGCCAGCCCAATCAGATCCTCTCGCACCACGGTCAGGCCGTACGAGTTCGGCGTGGGAAGGTCGTCGACGACGGGCTCCGCCTCTTCGTCGCGGTACCCGGCAAGCAGGAGCTCGGTCGGGCGAGCGGAGTTGACGAAGAGGAGGTCGAAGCATCGGACCTCGACGTACGACTCGAGCGCGCGAAGGTGATCCGAGAGCGTGTATCCCGTCGTCTCTCCCGGTTGGGTCATCAGGTTCGCGACAAGGATCTTCTCCGCCGAGGACTCCTCGATCGCCCGCGCGATGCCCTCCACCAGCAGGTTCGGGATCAGGCTCGTGAAGAGACTCCCCGGGCCGAGGATGATCAAATCGGCGTCCGCGATCGCCTCGAGCACTTTCGCGTACGCAGGGGCGGGCGAGGGGGTGAGGAAGATCGACTCGATCCTGCGGCCGTCCCCGCCGATGGCGCTTTCTCCCTCCAGGACCGCGCCGCCCTCCATCCGCGCCGCAAGCCGGGTTCTGGCCAGCGTCGCCGGCAGGACGCGCCCTCGAATGCTCAGGAACTGACTCATCGCTTCGATGGCACGATCGAAGCCGCCCGTGGCCTGCTCGAGTCCCGCCAGAACGAGGTTGCCGAGCGAGTGACCGGCAAGCTCTCCGGGCGAGACGAAGCGGTGTTGGAAGTAGTCCGAGAAGTGGGACTCGTCCTCGGCCAGCGCGAGCAGACAGTTGCGCACGTCGCCGGGGGGCAGGACGTCGATCTCCTCGCGCAACCTCCCGGAGCTTCCCCCGTCGTCCATCACCGTGACGACGGCGGTGAGGTTCGCCGTGGCCTGCTTGATCCCGCGCAGCAGAGTCGACAGCCCGGTGCCTCCTCCGATCGCCACGACGTGCGGCGCGCGCTCGAGAATGCGGGTGCGGTAGATCAGCTCGGACGTCTTCTCGTGGGCCAGGGGCGCCACGCCCCGCGCGACGGACCGCACAAGGCGGACGATGGCGTAGGCAAAGACGCCGAGCCCCACGATCAGGAGGACGCCCATGACGATGTACCGATCCGTCGCGCGCAACGGAACGGCACGGTAGAGCATCCGGACGAGCTCCACGCCGAGGGCATAGAGCACGGCCGTGGCCACGACCGCCATCGAGGCGAACGCGAGCAGCACCCAGCGCTTCACTCCCATTCCAGGGTAGAGCCACCGGAAGATCCCTCGCGAGAACCAGGTCACGCCGCACCCCGCTCCGAGAGGGACACGCCAAGCACTCCGGCAAGCGTCACGAGCGCCGAGTGAAGAGCGGGACTCGGAGCCACCCCGAGCGTGTCGCCGGCCGACACCAGGACGGCGCCCGTCGCGTCCGTGAGCTCGAGAACGACCGGCGTCGGGCCCGGGTGGCGGCTGAGGACGTCGCGCAGCTGCGCGAGAGCGATCGAGTCGACCCGAGCGCCGTCCAGAACGAGCGTCATCTGCATCGCGCGGCGACCGGCGATCTCCTCGAGCGGGAACAGGTCCTGGACGACAAGGTTCACCTGCCCGTTGCGTCTCCCCACCTCCACGACGGCGCCGATCAGCCGATCCTCGGACAACAGCGCCGCACACCCGTCGAGCGCCCGAGGAAAGACGGTGGCCTCGACGTCGGAGACCCCGTCCTCGATCGTCACGAACGCCATCTGGTCTCCACGACGCGTGTCGATGCGCCGCAGGCGCTTCACACGCCCACCGATCGTGGCCGTCTCGCCTTCCGACATCGCCGTGACGTCGCGGATCGAGCGGCAGTAGGTCTGAAGAAGGTCGGAGTACGCTTCGAGGGGGTGGGCGGTCACGTACAGGCCGAGGAGCTCCTTCTCGAACGCCAGCAGGTCGGCACGGTCGAACTCCTCCTCGCGAATCGCCGGATCCGCTCGGACGTCGTCCAGGCTAGCGAAGATCGACTGCTGCCCCGTCAGCCGCTCGCGCCGCGCGACCTGGGTCATCTCGAGTCCCTCGGGGAGATGCCGCAGGAGGCCGCGGCGAGTCGCGCCGAGCCGGTCGAACGCTCCCGACTTCACGAGGGCCTCGAGGGTCTCGCGGTCGAGGCCGTCCACGTCGACGCGGCGGCACAGGTCGAAGAACGAGGCGTACGGCCCGCTCGAGCGCGCGGCCAGGATCGCCTGGATGGCGTTCTCTCCCACGTACTTGATCGCCCCGAGGCCGAACCGGATTCGTCCCTCCTCGACCGGCGAGAACTCCCGGCGGCTCTCGTTGATGTCGGGAGGCAACACCTCGATTCCCATGTCGCGGCACGCCCCGATATACTCCGCGACCTTGTCGGCATCCCCCTGCACGCTCGTGAGCAGGCTGGCCATGAAGTGGGTCGGGTGGTGAGCCTTCAGGTACGCCGTCCAATACGAGATGAACGCGTAGGCCGTCGCGTGCGATTTGTTGAACCCGTAACGCGAGAACTTCTCCATGTCGTCAAACGTGGTCGCCGCCAACTCCTGCGACAGCCCGTGCGCCCGGCACCCGTCGATGAACTTCTCGCGGAGGCCGGCCATGATCTCCTTCTTCTTCTTCCCCATCGCCTTCCGTAGCGTGTCGGCCTGGGCGAGCGTAAAGCCCGCCAGCTTCTGCGTCATCAGCATCAGCTGGTCCTGGTAGATCGGAAGCCCGAACGTCTCCTCCAGGATCCCGCGAATGCTCGAGTGGGCGTACGTCACGGGCTTCCGGCCGGAGCGGCGCTCCACGTATTCGTCCGCCATCCCGCTCTCGAGAGGGCCGGGGCGGTACAGGGCAAGGAGGGCGATCAGGTCTTCGAACCGATTGGGCTGCACCCGGAGGATGAGGCCGGTCATCCCGGAGCCCTCAAGCTGGAAGATCCCATCCGTGCTCCCCTCGCGCAGGACGGCGAACGTCGCGTCGTCGTCGAGGGGAATGGACTCGAGATCGATCTCGATCCCCGCCTGGGCCGACAGGGAGGCCAGCGCATCCGCGATCATGGTGAGGTTTCGAAGGCCGAGGAAGTCGATCTTCAGGAGCCCGATGGCCTCGATGTCGTTCATGTCGAACTGCGTCACGTACTCGTTCTCCGCCACGCGAAGGAGCGGCGCGTGCTTCGCCAGCTCGTCGGGCGCAATCACGACGCCCGCGGCGTGCGTCGAGATGTTTCGAGTGAGGTCCTCGAGCCGCAGTCCGATGTCGATGACCCGGCGGACGTTCTCGTTCTCCTCATAAAGCGTCCTCAGCTCGACGACGCTGTCCACGGCGGCCTGCAGTTTCGAGCCGAACGGGATCAGCTTGGCGATCCGGTCGGCTTCGCCGTACGGAAGGCCCAAGACGCGACCGACGTCGCGCACGACGCTCCGCGCGGCCATCCGGTCGTACGTCGCGATCTGAGCGATCCGCTCCCACCAACGCTCTCCTCCGTACTTCGTGCGGACGTAGTCGATGACCCGATCCCGTCCACGGATGCAGAAGTCGATGTCGAAGTCCGGCATGCTGACGCGATCGGGGTTCAGGAACCGTTCGAAGATCAGGTTGTAGCGAAGCGGGTCGACGCCCGTGATCCCGAGCGCGTAGGAGACGAGGCTTCCCGCCGCGGATCCCCGCCCCGGTCCGACAGCGATCCCCTGGCTCTTCGAGAATCGCACGAAGTCCCAGACGATGAGGAAGTACGTGCTGTACGACATCGTCGCGATGACGGCGAGCTCGTACTCCAGTCGCTCCCGGACCGTCGGAGTGATCTCGCCGTACCGCTCCGCCGCGCCGGCGTACGCGAGTTCCCGCAGGTAGGCGTCGGTGTCGGTGGCTCCATCCGGAAGGGGAAACGGAGGAATCAGGATCCGGTTGAAGTCGAACTCCACCCGGCAGCGCTCCGCAATCGCGCGGGTGTTGTCGATGGCGTCCGGCACGTCCGCGAACAGCGTCTCCATCTCGTCGCCGCCTCGGAAGTGGTAGCCGTTCCCGTCGAACGTCCGGTGTTCCGGATCGGCGAGCGTTCGGTTGGCCCGGATGTTGATCAGAACCTCGTGGGCCAGCTTGTCGTCCGGATCGAGGTAGTGGACGTCGCTCGTCGCGACGAGCGGCAGGTTCAGTCGGCGGGCGAGGTCGATCAGGCGACGGCGGAGCTGCGCGTCGCGCTCCGTGCCGTGGTTCTGAATCTCGATGTAGAAGCGATCCGGCCCGAAGAGCGTTGCGTACGCCAAAGCAACGTCATCGGCCTCGCGTTCCTTCCCGGCCGAAAGCAGCCGCGGGATCTCGCCCGACTCGCACGCCGAGAGGGCGATCAGGCCTTCGGCGTGGGCCGCCAGGAGTTCCTTGTCCGCCCGGGGTCGGTAGTAGAAGCCTTCGGTGTGCGCGGCGCTCACGATCTGCACGAGGTTGCGAAACCCGACGTCGTTCTCGGCGAGCAGCACAAGATGGAAGTACCGGCCGCCCTCTCCACCCGAGCGGTCGCGCCGGTCGCCGGGAGCGACGTACACCTCGCAGCCAAGCACGGGGTGAATCCCGCGGTCCCGGGCCTCCCGGTAGAACTTCACGGCTCCGCTCAGCACGCCGTGGTCGGTGAGCGCGAGCGCGCCCATGCCGCCTGCGGAGGCCCGCTCGATCAGGTCGGAAAGGCGACACGACGAGTCGAGGACGCTGTACTCAGAGTGCACGTGGAGATGGACGAATCGGCTCGGCAACGGGCTTACTCCTCGACGAAGATGACCTTCTCTTCACCCGGCTTGATGAGACCCAGTTCCTCGCGAGCTTTGTCTTCCAGCACTCTGGAGCTGGACGCCGAGGCCAACTCGGCACGCAGCCGTTTCTGTTCTGCCGTCGCCTCCACCGTGGCCTTCTCGAGGCGGACAAGGTCGTGCCGCAGGTGGAGGATGCCGAGCCCACGACTGACGAAGGTCCCGAGCACGAACAGCACGACGAAGGCCGCAATCCCAAGAGCCACCCAGCGCCGCCCCCGGCGCGTCGGCCAGCGGACGCTTCGCGCCACCTTCGCCCAGAGTCCCCTCATCGCCCCTCTCTCCCGTCGCTGCGAACCGCTGTTCTACGGAGCGAACCGCCGCGGCCACGCCGCCAGCCGGAGCTCGAATTCGTCTTCGATGCGCAGGAGCCGGTTGTACTTCGCAACGCGCTCGCTGCGGGAGATCGAGCCGGACTTGATCTGCCCGCACGCCGTGCCGACGGCGAGGTCGGCGATCGACGTGTCTTCCGTCTCTCCCGAGCGGTGCGACACCACGCACGTGTACCCGGCGGAGCGAGCCAGGTCCATCGTCTCCAACGTCTCCGTCACGGTGCCGATCTGGTTGAGCTTGATCAGGATCGAGTTGGCGATCCCGTTCGCGATTCCCGCCTCGAGAATCTTCGGGTTCGTCACGAACACGTCGTCGCCGACGATCTGCACCCGGTTTCCCAGCGTCTGCGTCAGCTGGGTCCACCCGCGCGCGTCGGCTTCCGCGACGCCGTCCTCGATCGAGACGATCGGAAACGCTTTCACCCACTCCGCGTACAGGGCCACCAGCTCGTCGCTCGACAACGACACGATGCGCCCGTCGATCGTGAATCGGTAGGAGCCCGCCTTGTAGAAGCTCGACGCGGCGGCATCCAGCGCGATCGCCACGTCCACGCCGGGGCGGTACCCGCTCTTCTCGATCGACTCGACGAGCAGCGCGAGCGCCTCGCGGTTCTCCTTCAGATTCGGAGCGAACCCGCCTTCGTCTCCCACGCTCGTTGCCAGACCCTTCTCCTTGAGCGTCGCCTTCAGGGTGTGGAAGACCTCCGAACAGGCCCGGACGGCGTCGGCGAAGCACTCGACCCCGATCGGGAGCAGCATGAATTCCTGGATGTCGACGTTGTTGTCCGCGTGCTCGCCGCCGTTGAGTACGTTCATCATCGGCAGAGGGAGGGTCGGCGTGCGTAGCCCGGCCACGTACCGAAAGAACGGGATGCCGAGGCTGTCGGCGGCGGCCCGCGCCGTCGCAAGCGACACGGCGAGAATCGCGTTGGCGCCAAGGCGGCGCTTGTTCTCGGTCCCGTCGAGCTCGATCAGCAGCCGGTCGACCTCTGCCTGCTCGAACGCGTCATATCCGAGCAGGGTCGGCTCGATCTCCGCTCGGATGTTGTCGACGGCGGTCGAGACGCCGCGGCCGTGGTACACCTTTGGATCCTTGTCGCGAAGCTCAAGGGCTTCCCGTGTCCCCTTCGACGCTCCCGAGGGCACGGCGGCGCGCCCAAAACCGCCGTCCTCGAGATAGACGTCGGCCTCGACCGTCGGGTTGCCGCGAGAGTCAATGATAGTTCGAGCATCGATCGCTTCGATGTACATGCGTCGTTCCCCCTTGGTATCCGTGTCAGTATAGCCCCGCGCCCGGACGACGGGCAATCGGCGGAGGTGCGTCTGTGTTGACCCTTCTTCTTAGGGCGTCTACTATTCCGCCACCCGACGGTGCACAAGGAGACCCCCGATGTTGTCGTCCGAGCTTCGCCGCCAGTACTTGGGATTCTTCCGTGAGCGCGGCCACACGCTACTGCCAAGCTCACCGCTCGTCCCGAACGATCCCACGCTGCTCTTCACGTCCGCCGGAATGGTCCAGTTCAAGGACTACTTCTGGGGACGCGCGAAGGCGCCGTTCGCCCGCGCGACGACATGCCAGAAGTGCTTCCGCACGACCGACATCGAGGAGGTCGGCCGGACGGCATACCACCATACGTTCTTCGAGATGCTCGGCAACTTCGCGTTCGGCGACTACTTCAAGCAGGGAGCGATCGAGTTCGCCTGGGAGTTCCTCACGCGCGAGCTCGGCATCCCCGGCGAGCGCTTCGCCGTGACCGTCTACGAGGACGATGAAGAGGCTTACGCCATCTGGCGCGACACCATCGGGATCCCGGCGGAGCGACTCGTTCGACTCGGCAAGGAGAACAACTGGTGGGGGCCGGTGGGGAGCAGCGGACCCTGCGGCCCCGATTCGGAACTCCACTACGACACGGGGAAGGACCACGCCTGCGGCCCGAACTGCCGAGGAGTGGCCTGCGACTGCGACCGGTTCGCCGAGATCTGGAACCTCGTGTTCATGCAGGTCGACGCGCAAGAGGACGGATCGTTCCGCCCCCTGGCTCGGAAGAACATCGACACCGGCATGGGGCTCGAGCGG
Organism: Candidatus Bipolaricaulis sp.; assembly: GCA_028713635.1. Lineage (GTDB taxonomy): Bacteria > Bipolaricaulota > Bipolaricaulia > UBA7950 > UBA9294 > JAPLGD01. The sequence goes on along the minus strand of JAQTNX010000001.1, from coordinate 42,239 downwards.
GCGACGGCGATCCTGCAGGGCGTTCCGACGAACTTCGATATCGACGTCTTCGCGCCGATCGTTGAGGCGGTCGAGGCGGCGGCGCCCCATTCGTTGAGCACGGCCGACCGCGCCTTCCGCAACACGATTGTCGACCACGTCCGCGGCGCCCTCTTCCTCGTCGCGGACGGCGTCATGCCCGGGAACGAGAAGCAGGGCTACGTGCTGCGCCGAATCCTCCGACGCGCGATCCGCGCCGAGGAGAAGCTCGGCATCCGTCCCGGCTCGCTTCCCTCGTTCGTCGACCCCGTCGTCGAGTCGCTCGGCACCGTGTACCCCGAGATCGAAGGCGCCCGCGACCTCGCACGGAAGCTAATTGCGCGGGAGGAAGAGACGTTCCGCCGCACGCTGCGTGATGGAGAGCGCCGGCTGGAGAAGATCCTTGCCGAGCTCGCGAAGAGCGGTGACAAGACCCTCCCTGGAGAACTCGCATTCGAGCTCACGGACACGTACGGCTTCCCGCTCGAGATGACGCAGGAGATCGCGGCAGAGAGTGGAGTCTCGGTCGGCATTCCCGGGTTCGAGAAGGCGCTCGCCGAGCAGAGAGAGCGATCGAAAGAGTCGGTCGCGAACATCTCGGCCTCCGCCTCGCTTCGAGCTGATCCGACGGTCACGAGGTCGTGGCACAAGAAGCCGACCCGCTTCGTAGGCTACGAGACGCTGGTCGCCGAGGCAGAGGTGCTGGGGGTCGAAGAGGTGGACGGGCGGCGGCACGTGGTCTTCTCGGAGACGCCGTTCTACGCGCAGTCGGGAGGGCAGATCGGAGACACGGGAAGGGTCGAGAACCTGACGCGGCCCGGATCGGCTGCCGTGCAGAGCACGACGCGACACGTCGACGGCGCGACGCTCCATTGGCTCGGCTCTCTCGAGGGCGACATCCGAGCCGGCGATCGTTGCCGACTCACCGTGGATGTCGAGCGCCGACGCCGGGTCGAACGGAATCACACGGCGACTCACCTCCTCCACGCCGCCCTGCGGAACGTCCTCGGACAGCACGCTCAGCAGGCGGGGTCCGAGGTCACCGACCATGAGCTTCGGTTCGACTTCTCGCACTTCGAGAAGATGTCGCCGGATGAGATCCGTCGCGTCGAGGACGTCGCCAACGCCGCCGTCCTCGCCGACCACCCCGTGAAGATCGACGAAGTGACGCTCGAGGAAGCGCGCGACCGAGGCGCCATCGGGTTGTTCGAAGACGAGTACCGCGGCCGCGCCACGGTGCGCCTCGTCCAGGTCGGCGACGTGAGCCGAGAGCTGTGCGGCGGAACGCACGTCCGCCGCAGCGGCGAGATCGGCCTCGTCCGGATCGTCTCCGAAGAGGGCATCGCCTCCGGTGTACGCAGAATCCGGGCGGTGACCGGCGACTCCGTCCTGGCCCTGTTGCGCGACCAAGAGGCGTTCGCGGCGCGGATGCGATCCGAACTCGGCGACGACCCCGGCGCAGGCCTGGCTCGGTTGCACGAGAAGATGGCCTCGCTCGAGGCGACCCTCGAAGCCCAGCGTGGGGCCGAGACGGACGCGAAGGTCGACGAACTCCTCGCGGCGGCCGTGGAGAAGGGGGGCGTGCGGACGATCGTCGGACGCGTCGACCTCTCTGCCGAGCAGCTGAAGGAGCTCGCCGACAGGGTCGAGGACCGCTCTCGCCCCGCCGTCGTGCTCCTCGTCGGCGGCGCCGAGGGACGGGGCGTCGTCGTCTGCAAGGCCTCGAAGGACGTCAAGGGCGTCGACGCCGGTGCTGTCGTTCGAACGCTCTCGAAGATCCTCGGCGGCGGGGGCGGCGGCGGCCGCGGCTTCGCTCAGGGCGGGGGACCGGACGTCGGGAAGCTCGACCAGGCGCTCGCCGAAGGGCGAAAGGCCCTCGCCGGCGTCTGAGATCTCCTGCAGAGGATGCCGTGCTCTTCGGTTACGAACTCAAGAGCACGGGCATGCAGACGTAGAGGAAGCCCTCGTCGGCGGGGGCGATCTTCTCGCTCGCGGGCTCGACGAGGCCTGCCTTCTTCGAGTCGGCAAGCCAAATCGTCACGAAGTCCGAGGCCAGGCGCTTGAGCACGTCGATGACGTACTCAGCGCGGAACGAGATGTCGATCAACTGCGCGGGCGCCTTCTTGACGCGCACCCGCTCTTCCGCCTCGCCCTTGTCCTTCGACGAAGACCGCACCTGGACCGAGCTTTCGTCGGGGGATGCGTGAATCGTGATCGCGCCCGAGTCCTCGGCCGCCGTGATCTGAATGCGCTGCAGCGCCTCGAGCAGCGCCCGCCGATCGAACGTCAGGGGCACGGGGTTGTCGCGCGGGATCACGCGCTCGAAGTCGGGGAACTCCTCGGCGATCGTTCGGGCGGAGAACGTCACGCCGCCGGCGTGGAAGAAGAGCTGCCCGTCGCCGCGGTGGATGTCCACCGTGGGCGAGTCGACCTGGCCGAGAACCCGGTCCAGATCGGTGAGCACGCTCGCTTCGATGAGGTACTCGCCCTCCTCCTGGATCGCCTCGATGCCGATCGTCTTTACGGCAAGGCGGTAGCCGTTCGTCGCCACGAGCCGCAGCTGGTCGCTCTTCAGCACGATGTCGACCCCGGTGAGGCTGAGGCGCGTCGTCTCCCCCGCCTTGAGGGCGGCGAACGCCGTGTGCTCGAGCCCGTGATGGAAGTCGGCCACCCGGATGGTGGCGATCTTCGTCGAGGGAAGCGCCGGCACTTCGGGGTAGTCGGCGACCGGTAGAGTCGGTAGGTCGAACGTCGCCTCGCCGCAGCGAAGCTTCACCGTCGTGCCGTCCTTGGCGTCAGTCTTGAGCGCGATCTTCTCGTCCGCCGGGAGGTGGGCGGCAATCTGGTTCACGATCGCGCCGTTGAGCACGACGGATTCGTCCTTCGCGCTGTTCTCGATGGGGATCTCACAGCGCACAGCACGCTCCAAGTCCGTGGCTTGGAGGTACAGGTGCTTCCCTGCGACCTCGAGCTTCAGCCCGGCCAGGATGGGCATGCTGCTGCGCGTCCCCAGCGCGTAGCTCGCGAGCCGCACTCCGAACACCAAGTCGTTCTTCGAGCACACGAAATCCATCGATGACCTCCCTTGGGACTGCTGTGCAGAAACCATGATACTCCATCGGCCCAAGACCGGGCAAAAGCTAGAGCCCCAGGCAGCGCGCGACAGCGGCCGCGGTCGCGCCGACGTCGCCCGTTCCGTCGATCCGATGGACGCTCGGGTCGCCGGCCGTAAGTTCAAGGAATCCGTCGCGCACGCGATGGTAGAACCTCGCAGACTCGGCCTCGATCCGATCGTGGTCTCCCCGCTTGCGCGCCAGCGCCATGTCGACGGGGACGTCGATGAGGAACGTGATGTCCGCCTTGCGCCCTCGCGTCGCTTCCTCGTTGAGGCGCTCGATCAAGTCGACGTCGATGCCTCGCCCGTACCCCTGGTACGCGAGGCTGGACAGTCGATACCGGCTCGAGACGACTGTCTTCCCTTGCTCGAGCGCCGGGAGAACGACCTCGCGAGCGTGCTGCGCTCGGCTCACGAGGAAGAGAAGGAGTTCGGCGAAGTCATCGAGCGTTCCGGAGTTGCGGCGCGAGAGGAGGATCTCGCGCACGGCGTTCCCTACCGAGGTCCCTCCGGGCTCGCCCGTGAGGACGACCTCGCACCCTGCTTCCTGCAACCGGTGCGCGAGCAGCCGAGCCTGGGTCGTCTTGCCCGTGAAATCGAGACCCTCAAAGACGATCAGCTTGCCCGCGAATTCGATGCCGCCCACCTCCCCAGAGAGCATACACCACGAGAAGGGCGGCGCCGACGGAGATGCAGGCGTCGGCGATGTTGAACACGAAGAATCCCCGGATCTCGAAGTAGTCGAGGACGTAGCCATAGGCAGCCCGATCGATCAAGTTGCCGATCGCCCCGGCCAAGACGAGCGTCAGTCCGAAGCGCAGAAGCCGATGCAGGTCGCGAGCGAAGACCAGCACCAGGAAGAGCGAAACGGCGACGACCGCCGAAACGGCGAGGAAGAGGGCCTGCCCCTGCGGGAAGATGCCGAACGCTCCGCCCGTGTTGTGGACAAGGGTCAGCCGCACGATGTTCCCGAGGAGTGGGTTGGGAATCCCGACATCGAGGGTCTTCGCCGCCCAGAGTTTGGTCACGCGGTCGAGTAGAACGAGTGTGATGGGAAGGACGGTCCAGAGTGCCCTGCGCATGATGCCGCGAGCGTACCCGCGGCGCCGCGGGCCGTCAAGCGAGGTGCCGACGGGATTGACGCCGAAGGGTTCGGCGGATACGGTGTCCGACGAAGGAGGGCCATGAGACTCGTTCGATTCCAACTCGGACCGGGCAGACCCATTCGTGCGGGGACGCTGGTGGGCGAAGTGGTGGTTGCGGAAGGACGCACGTACGCGCTCGCGGACGTCACCCTCGTCGCGCCGTGCGCGCCGACGAAGCTCGTCTGCGTGGGGCGAAACTACGCTGCCCATGCAAAGGAACTGGGAAATGAGGTCCCCGACAAGCCTCTGCTCTTCTTCAAGCCCCCCTCGGCGGTCATCGGCCCCGGCGAGGAGATCGTGCTTCCGACTGGGCCCGACGTGCACTACGAGGCCGAGCTGGCCGTCGTCATCGGGACACGCTGCCGGAACATCTCGGCGCGCGACGCCCACCGCGTGATCCTCGGCTACACATGTCTGAACGACGTCTCCGACCGCACGGCGCAGCAGTGGGAGAAGAACTGGGTTCGCGCCAAGGGATTCGACACCTCGGCGCCCCTCGGCCCGGTCATCGTCACGCCGGACGAAGCCGGCGGGCCCTTCCACGTGCAGCTCCGCGTCAACGGCGAGACTCGCCAGGATGGCTCCACGACCGACTTCATCTTCCCGATCCCGGAGCTGATCGAGGCAATCACCGCCTTCATGACCCTCGAGCCGGGCGATGTCATCGCCACCGGAACGCCGGAGGGTGTCGGACCGCTGCACGCCGGTGACGTCGTCGAGGTCGAGATCGACGGCATCGGCGTGCTCAGGAACCCCGTTCGGTAGTGGCGGGCCCGCGGGACGCATTGAGGGCGCGGTGCAGGCGGGGTATCGTTCCTCACCATGCCGGACGCGGACCCACGCAGAGCCCTACTGATCTTCGATCTCGACGGAACCCTCTACCGGACCGACTCGTCGTTCGTTCCGACGATGCGCCGAGTCTACGAAGAGTCCGAGGTCCCCTATCCCGGAGACGGGGCGATCCTCGCCATGGTGGGCGAAACGTTCGAAACGTTCCTCGATTGGCTCGCGCCGCAAGGGTTCCTCTCCGACAAGGTTCGGCTGTCGGCGCGGATCTCCGAGCTTGAGCTCGTCTCGATCCGCGAGCGTGGTGCGCTGTTCGACGGGGTCGCCGAGACGCTTCGGATCCTCTCGGAGCGGGAGCACATCCTCACGCTCTGCACGAACGGCGATCGGCGCTACGCCGAGGCCGTCCTCGGCCGATGCGGGATCCTCGGCATGTTCCAGCGGCTCCAGACGCTGGACGGCGCTCCGTCCACGAAGGCGGAGCGCATCTCCGAGCTGCGAGGTCTCTACCCGGAGCATCGGGCCTTCGTCGTCGGTGACCGGTACCACGACGTCGAGGCAGGGCGAGCGACCGGGTGCACCGTCGTCGGCGCCGCGTACGGGTACGCCCGCAATGGAGAACTGGACGCCGCCGACCACGTCATCCGTTCGTTCTCGGACCTTCTCGCGATTGTCTAGTGTCGCGTCCGCAAAGTCGCTGAGCGGACGATGATGTCGACAGACTCAGCCCCATGGCGGAATCGCTTCAGGCTCTTCCGCGCAGCCACTCACGGGACGCGACAGTAGCCTGCACGACGCAGACGAGTCCCGCTAGAATGGGCTTTCGTGCTTCGGCGGGGCGTCGGAAAGCCCGGAAGGAGAGTCGATGAGATGAAGGCCGTGAGCCTGCTCGAGTCGATCGGCAATACGCCGCTCGTGGAGCTGTCCAACATTCCTCCCCGCGGTTCGAAGGTTCGCATCCTGGCGAAGCTGGAGGGCGCCAACCCCGGCGGATCGGTCAAGGATCGTCCCGCCAAATGGATGATCGAGCACGCCGAGAAGGCCGGAGAGCTCGCCCCCGGCAAGACAATCCTCGAGCCGACGTCAGGAAACACGGGGATCGCCCTGGCGATGATCGGAGCCGCCAAAGGGTACAAGGTTCGGCTCTGCCTGCCGGAGTGCGTCAGTACCGAGCGCCGGCACATCCTCGAGGCGTACGGCGCGGATCTTGTGCTGACGTCGGCGAAGGAGAAGACCGACGGCGCGATTCACGAGGCGCTCCGCCTCGTGAAGACGGACCCGGAGCGCTACTACATGCCGAACCAGTTCGAGAACCCTTGGAACGCTCGGTCGCACTATGACTCGACGGGTCCGGAGATCCTGAAGCAGACAGACGGAGAGATCGAAGCCTTCGTCGCAGGGATCGGGACCGGGGGAACGCTCATGGGGGTCTCGATGTTCCTCAAGGAAACACGACCGAGCGCGACGGTCGTCGGCGTCGAGCCGGTTCGTGGGCACACGATCCAGGGACTGAAGAATCTCGACGAGTCCATCGTTCCCGGCATCTACGACGCGCGTCGGCTCGACGCGAAGCTCTCCGTCGGCGATGAGGAATCGTTCGAGATGACGCGAAGGCTGGCGACCGCCGAAGGGCTGTTCGTGGGGATGTCGAGCGGCGCCGCCGTCGTGGGAGCGCTCAAGGTCGCTGCCGGACTCCGTTCGGGCACTGTGGTTGTTCTGCTTCCAGACCGCGGAGACCGGTACTTGAGCACGAGCCTGTTCCGATCGATCTGCGGCAAGTGCCCCCCGTAGACGAAGGCGAACCCGATGACCCATCGAGAGAGGATCGGAGTCGGACGGACGGCGGAGGCCTTCGCCTGGGACGAGGATCACGTGATCAAGCTCGACCGTGCAGGGTTCCGGCGCGGAGATGCGGCCGTCGAGGCTCAGGTGACAGCGCGCATCCGCCAAGCAGGGGTCGCGGCCCCGGCCGTGCTCCTCGCGGACACGCCCGACGGAGTTTTCGAGGAGGGAGGACGATTCGGCGTCGTGTTCGAGAGAGTGCAGGGCCATCCATGCTCCACGAGCTGGTTGGGCATCCGCTCCGCGTGAGAACGTACGGCCGCACGTTTGCTCGGCTCCACGCGGAGATGCACGCGGCGAGTCCATGAGGAAGTCCGGCGCCACGCGCCGTCAGGTTGAGGCGTGGCTCGGGGTCACGGCCGTCGCGCGGCTTGCTGAGGGCATCGCCGGCGAAGAAGCTGCACTGCTCGCCGTGGCAGCCCGCCATCTGCGGCCGGTGGAACGCGAAGGTCGAAAGTCGTAGCCTACGTCCATGCCACGCATCGACCCGTGGGCTCCGCAATCGGAGGCGTCGTTCTCGTTCCTAGGAGGTCTATCCGACTTCCTCGCTCCCCCGGAGCGAGGTCGCCCAATCTCGCACGTCTTTCGCGGAGCGCCCTCCGTCAAGGACGCCGTCGAGGCGCTCGGCGTGCCTCATGTGGAGGTCGACGCGATCCTCGTGAACGGCGCCTCGGTGGGGTTCGAGCACCCGCTTCGCGACGGGGATCAGGTGTGCGTGTACCCGTTCGACGTTCCTCCGGAGAGCGGCTCGGTCCTCCACCTCCTGGCGCCCTTGCTGGCGGCGCCGACGTTTGTGGCCGACGTCCACCTGCGGCGACTCGCTCGAACCCTTCGCCTGCTCGGGTTCGACACTCGACACGGCGCCGAGCTGACAGACGCCGACATCGTGGGCATCGCCCGCGACGAGGTCCGCGTCGTTCTCACGCGCGACCGTCAGCTCTTGAAGCATCGCGCGCTGGCCCACGGCTATTGGGTGCGCAGCACGGACCCCGAGACACAGGCTCGAGAGGTCGTCCGTCGGTTTGGGCTTGTCGAGCACGCGCGGCCGTTCACGCGTTGCTGCGCCTGCAACGACCTCCTGCGAAGCGTCGAGAAGAGCGCCGTTCGGGACCGTATTCCCCCTCGCGCGGCCCTCTGGATCGACGGGTACTGGGAATGCCTCCGCTGCCAGCGCCTCTACTGGTGGGGTACCCACAGCGCGCGGTTGCAGGCCGTCGTCGAGTCCGCCCTCGGCTCGTCGCAGTGCTAGCAGGCGACGGGTTTGCAGAGGATCTCGCGAACACGCAGATCGAAGAACGTGTTCGCGTGGGCCGGGCGAAGGACGACGGCCGTGTCGGCTCCCGTGCCCGTCCCGCCGACGCAGATGACATCCCGATCGGTTGGGATGAGCCCCGCGTCTGCGGCCATCACCGCGATCTCGACGCACACCTTCATCCCTTGCCCGAACAGGCGCAAGGTGTGCGCGATCATCTCGACCGGCGTCACACCGCCGAACTTCGTCGAGATCGCGCGGCCGACGCCGGAAAGGCTGTGCGTGGCGATGAGGACGGGCACCTTGGCCTCGCGAAGCTCGGACGCGTACTCGGGGTCAAGGTCCAGGAGATCGGCGCTGCGGAATCCGGAGTGGTGGCTGACGCAGATCAGTTCCGCGTCCTCTCCCGCGAGGGCTTCGGAGAAACGGAAGCCGGTCACCCCGGAACTGGTGGCCACGACGACATGCCGCACGTCGCCCTTCTCTAGGCGCCGGAGGACGCAGTCGATGACGTCGGGAGTTGTGTCCCTTTCGGTCACTTCGAACGGCTCGGCCATCCCTCCTCCTTCTCGTCCCTGAATCCCCTCCCGCCCAAGCTGCGATGCTCTGCGGTTCGTTCCGCATCGTCCTTCCACCATACGGTCGGGAGCGGGAAGAGACAAACCCCACCCGTCCAGTGACGGGTCGGACAGACAGGCATGCCAGCCGGACGGGCAGACAGGAAGGACGATTCGAGATGTCGGCCCGGACGCCCGTGCCTCGCGGGGTCGCTACCGGGCGCGATCGTCGACAGAGAGCCCGGGAATCCGGACCCTGGCCTCGACGTACGCGAGCACCCTCGACAGGAGGACGACGATCGCGAGGTAGATGAGCGCCGCCGCGGAGTAGGAGTCGAACGCCCTCCCGTACTTCGCCGCGATCTTCATGCTGACGAACGTCAAGTCGTCGAGCGTCACGAAGTAGACGACCGACGAATAGAGCAGCGTGTAGATGAGTTCATTCGACCACGACGGCAGGACGATGCGCAGCGCCTGCGGCAGAATCACGGACCGGACGGCCTGCGCCTTCGTCATCCCCATCGACCGCGCGGCGAGCATCTGCCCGCTCGAGATGGCTTGGATCGCCCCACGCAGGTACTCGGCTTGGTAGGCGGCGCTGTTCAGTCCGAGCGCGACGCATCCGGCGGCAAACGGGCTCAACGGTTTGAGCCCCATGGCGGCGAGGTACGGCGGAAGGCCGAAGTAGATGATGAGGGCCTGGATCACGAGCGGGGTCGCGCGGAAGAACTGGATGTAGACGTTGGCAATGCCGCTCACGACGCGGTGGGCGTAGACCCGAGTGAGCGCGAGCAGCAGCCCGAGGACGAAACCCGATCCGATGCCGATTGCGGTCAACTCCAGCGTCACGACCGTCGCCCTCAGGAGCCGAGGCATGATCATCCCCACGAACTCGAAGTAGCTCATCGCCCGCTCGTCTCTCCGTACAGCTCGGTGATCTTCCGCAGAAACTGGCCCGTTCGCTCGCAGCGGGGACAGGTGAACAGCTCGGCGGGCGTTCCCTCCTCGAGGATGACGCCGCCCTCCATGAAGATGATCCGATCCGCCACGGCCCGCGCAAAGCCCATCTCGTGGGAGACCACGATCATCGTCATCCCGCCCCGCGCGAGCTGGATCATGACCTCCAATACCTCGCCGATCAGCTCGGGGTCAAGCGCCGACGTCGGTTCATCGAAGAGAATGAGCTTCGGGTCCATCGCCAGGGCGCGCGCGATGGACACGCGCTGCTTCTGACCGCCGGACAGCTCCGCCGGGTAGGAATCGGCCTTCTCCGCCAGGCCGACCCGCGCGAGCTCCTCGCGGGCGCGGACAACGGCCTCCTTCTTCGGCATCTTCTTGACCTTGACGAGTCCAAGAGCGACGTTGTCGAGCGCGGGGAGATGGGCAAACAGGTTGAAGTCCTGGAACACAAACCCAATTTGAGCTCGCGCGTGGTTGATGTTCGTGCGGGCGTGCGTGATTTCGACGTCTTCGAGCCACACGCGCCCCTTGTCCGGAACGGAGAGCTGGTTGATGCAGCGAAGGAGCGTGCTTTTCCCGGTTCCGGAGGGCCCGATGACGACCTTCGTCTCGCCACGTCGAAGCTCCAAGGAGACGCCCTTCAAGACCTCGTCCTTTCCGTACTTCTTGTGGAGATCCTCGACCCGAAGGATGACATCGCTTTGGCTCGTGCCCGTCCCTGTCGCCATCAGCGTTCCACCTTGCCTTTCATCTCGAACCCCGGAATGCGAAGCCGTCTCTCCAAGAGGGCCAGAAGCGCGTTGCCGCCGTACGTTAGCGCGAGGTAGAAGAGACCAACAATGATCAAGACTGGCAGGATGAGCTGCGACCCGATGCCGTGAGTCATGGAGAGACGGGTCAGGCTCGTCATGCCGAGGCGCGTCAGCTCGATCAGCCCGCCGATCACGCAGGCAAACGCCGTGTCCTTGACAACTCCCGAGTACTCGTTCGACCACGGCGGGATCGCAAGCCGGAACGCCTGCGGGAGGATGACATGCCGAATGGCCTGGAGCTTCCCCATCCCGAGAGCACGAGCCGCCATCATCTGCCCTGGGGGCACCGCCTGGATAGCTCCGCGGAAGATCTGCGACTGGTAGGCGGCCGATCGCAGTCCCAAGGCGAGGGCGGCCGCGACGACCCCAGGCAGGAAGATGTGGAAGGACTGTGAGAGACCGTTCCAGAAGATGAGGATCGTGACGAGCGGCGGGATACCGCGGAACACCTGCTCGTAGGCGACGCAGACGTAACGGAGCGGCCGGCGTCCGTACACCTGGACGAGGGCAAGAGCCGTGCCGAGGGCGAGTCCCAGGAGCAAGAGGAGGACGGTGATCTCCAGCGTTACGGGAAGCCCGCGCGTGAACAACGGACCAACGCTCTGCCACAGCAGCTTTGCTGCGCTAATGGCTACCCCCTTGCACCGGACGCAATCCATGGCGTGAGAAGAGCGCGGGGCGGCCGCCCCGCGTTCTTCTCACGTCGACAAAGCCCGCCACGGACTAGGGAGCTGTCACTCCTGCGGCCAGAGCCTTGGCGAAACCGACAGCGTCCTTCGCCGCAAGGAAGCTCGACGCGGCCTTCCACGCCGCCTCGACCTTCGCCGGGTCCGCGCCGCCCATGTAGGCGGTGATGAGGTTGTCCCACGCGGTCGACGCCTTCAGCTTCTGAAGTCCGTCGTTGATCTTGGGAAGCAGACCCTTCGGGTCGCCGTTGGCGACGAAGAATCCGAACTGCTCGCCTGTCTCGATCACGCCCGTGATCGCCAGCCTTGCATCGGCGGCGACGCTGGCGCGCGATGCAGGCTCGTCCTGGACGACCGCGTCAACGTTGCCGTTCAGGAGGTCAAGAACCGCGAGCGGGTAGAGCGTGTATTCCTTCAGCTCGACCTTGATTCCCTTGTCGATGAGCTGCTCCTGGACCCACTTCGCGCCGGTCGTTCCAACCTGCGCGCCGATCTTCTTGCCGCTCAGGAGAGCCGTCGCGATGTTGAGTCCGGAGTCAGCCTTTACAATGATGGCCTGGTTCGACGTCCAGTAGGGGGCTGAGAAATCCACCTTCATCTCACGCTCCGCCGTGATGGTCGCGCCCGACGCGCCGATGTCGACCCGGCCGATGCCGACGTCGTCGAAAATGATGTCCCAGCTGTAGCTCACGATGTTGACGTCGTACCCCTCAAGAATCGCGATGAGGCGCATCACGTCAAGGTCGAACCCGTACAGCTGACCGTCAGCCCCCGCCCACTCGAACGGCGGCCACGTCGTGTCCGACGCCACGGTGAACGTCGCGGCGACCGCCGAGACAGCACAAGCCCCGGCAAGAACCGCCAAGAGACCTAAAACGAGGAGACTCCTCTTCATTCTCCTACACCTCCTTGCTAGAACAATTTAGCGGGAAAGGGGCACGGGAGTCAATGGACCGGTCTTGAGTGCGGACGGAAACAGCGACCGCGGAAGTCCACTGCGCGACCTGACCTATGGAAGAGGAAGGTCGGACGCCGCGATGCGCCGAAGCCATCGCTCCGCCTCCCGGGGAGAGCGCAATCGGATGACCTTCGGGTGCGGGCTGGTCGGGTCCGCAAGCAGGGCCCGGTACTGCCGTCGGCGCCGCCAATGGGTTTTCACGGCCCAAAGGAGAATGGACTCCCGTGACAGGAAGGACGTCCGAAGGCTCTCGCGATTCCCGTGCCAGAGCGGCTCGCGGAGAACGGCCCGCCGGATCGTCCTCGCGAGGAGCCGGGAGAAGACGCGCAGGAACGAGTAGTCAAGCCAGACAATGGTGTCGGCGCGGGGCCAGATGAGGTCGCGAACCCGGCTGTAGTTCCCATCGATCACCCACGCGTCGCCCGTCGCGGCTTCACCCACAGCTGCTCGCAGCTCAGGGTCTGTTGCCTCTCCCCAGCCGGAGCGCCAGAAGAGCGCGTCCAACTCCACGTGAGGAAAGCCAAGAAGCCCCGCGAGGCTCTTCGCGACGGTCGTCTTGCCTGATCCACATGTGCCGACGACGTTGATGCGCGCGCCGGGCGTCGGAGGAAGGTGATCACGCTGCAACGTCACGTGTTCTCACCCATAGCGGAGAGAGGCCATCCCAGGCAAGGCTCCCAGAAGAAGGCGGCCGCAGGCCAGAACCCCGCAGCCGCACCAGAGATGTAGAGGCTTACCAGCCCCTCATTGTGCACCGGACGTTCGCTCGTGTCGGTGATGGGGATCACGCTGCCCCACAGATTCACTCTACCTTCGATAGGATCCCGAAGTCGATCGCACCGTTCGATGTCTCCACGGTGAGCGTGGCCGCCGCCGGGGCGTTGAGAACCGCATCCCAACTGCGACCTTCCGTATCTCCCACCAGCGGTAGACTCGACGAGATGCTGGCGTTGTGGGTCTGTGCTACGACCCGAATCGCCGCCGTGTCCGGAACGCGAACGCCGATGTGGCCGTTGCTTGTCACGAGGCGGTGCGCTCCATCGAAGAGCCGCCCGGAGAACGTGATCTCCCCGTTCGACGTCTCGGCGTCCACGCGGGCTGCGACATGGGCGATCTGGATCTGCCCGTTCGAGGTTTCGAGAAGGAGCGCGCCCTCTCCTCGGTCGATGAGAATCTGCCCGTTCGAGGTTCGGGCCTTCACGTCGCCGGCGTACTGCTCGACAACGACCTCTCCGTTGGACGTAGCAAGGTCGAGGTCGCCGCGAACTCCGGCAACGCGGATCGCTCCATTCGAAGTCACCGCCTGCACCCCGGCGGCTTCCGGGAGCGTCACGTCGAACGCCACGCCGCTCGATCGGCGAACGTCGTCGTCCTGCTCGGCGGCGACGTAGCGAAGAACGATGCGATCGCCCTCCTGCTCGGCGCGGGCGACGATTCTCGCGAGGCGAGCGTTGGCGTCCTCGAGCGTCGTCCCGCGCGACCGAAGCGTCATCTGGACTTGAACGGCCGTCTGCCCTTCCACCCGGCGGACGGCGATCGCCCCGTTGGCGCTCCCGGCATCCACGATCAGGTTGGGACTGGCCGCGAACGACACCGTCCGGACAGCCGTGCTCTCAATGCGGGGCCCGAAGAGGTCATCGACGTCGCACCCCGCCGCTCCTGCCAGAACCAACGCGAAGGCGCCGAGCGCGATCGCTCTTCCGAGAAGTCTTCGAGTCATCATCCACCCTCCCCACGGTCCCCGGCCCGGGGCGCCCGCGTTGCGCGGCGCGCCCGGACGGCACCCGCCACCCAGAGCGGGACGGCGCCGCCGACGTTGAACAGCATGTGTACGAGCACGGCGGGGATCAGGCTCCCCGTCGTCTCGCGATAGACGCCTGCGATGCATCCGAGAAGGAACGCGACGACGAGAACCGGTGCGGCCTTCGCCCCGATCCGCTTCAAGAGAACGAGGTGCATCGCCGAGAACGCGAGCGCGCCGGTCAGCACCGGAAGGCTGAGGAAGTGCGCTCCGACCGAGAACCCGACGTCCGACAGAACTCCCAGGGAGCTCTGAATCAGCCCGCGCGTGAGGATCTCCTCCGCGATGCTCGCGACCACCCAGACGCGGACGACGGTCTGCGCCGGAGAGAGCCCGAACGGCGTCGCCGGAGGTCCCCCGCCCCGTCCCGCGAGCCGTGGCAGTGTCAGCACCGCCGACGGGATCGTCCAAAGGAGCAAGAGGAAGCTCCATCGGAACGTCCCGACCGTGAAGCCGAACGCTTCGAACCGCCCCTGGGAGAGACCGGCGATGGCGGCAACCGACAGGATCGCCATCAGCCCGTGGGTGACGAGCGAGTTCGTCGCTCGCTCGTGCCGGCGGGCCCAGAGCTTCGCGACGCCCATGGACGTGATCGCGATCGCGCCGGCAAGGAAGAGGGTCCACGGAATCCAAAGAGCTCCCCACGACTCGTTCATTCGCCCCTCGCTCGATTCGTGCAGTCCGTCACAGTGTACCCGCCACGATCTGCCACAGGAGCGTCGCAGAGAAGAACGCGCCCACGAAACGGGTCGTCCAGCTCCTCGTTCCCGTCCAGAGCCGATACGCCCAGAACCCGACCAATCCCACGAGGAGGGCTCGTACGACGATCAGAAACGCTTGGGTCATCCCTCCACCTCCTGCCAGATCCGGCCGGCGATCGCCAAGAGGACGACCGTGACGGCAAGCATGATCCACAAAGGTTCCTGGGGCAGCATCGCGATCGGAGCGAACTCCCCGTCGGACTGCTCCGCCGCCCGGCGCATCGCGCCCTCCAACCCGCCGAACAGGTGCCAACCCGGAAGCCGGAACGAGACGCGCGCGATCCCCTCAATCAGCCAACGCAACGCGAACGGCGTCCCGAGGACCATCACCGTTCCGGGAATCCATCCGGGCCCCGAGACGCGGTACGCGGCGATAAAGACCATGAGCAGAAGGGTCCACGCGAGGAGCGGCATGACCGTGACTCCCAGGCCGTAGAACGGCACGGCAAGGGTCAACTGAGCGATGCTCCCTGCGTCGAGCGCGATTCCCGCCATCGCGATCGTCCACCACGCCAGCCCGCCGAGGATCACGTAGTAGACGGCGGCCGTCGCCACAGCAAACCCGTAGCGGGCCGCGATGTGGACGTAGCCGGAGGGAGGCGTCAAGAGCAGCACCTGGAATTGCCCGCCGCGGGTTTCCGAACGGATCCGTCCAATCATCAGCGCGAGGACGACCGCTCCGATGGCCGCCGCCAGCACCAGAAGGATGGCGCGGACCTCAAGCTGTTCGGCCGTCTCGACGAGGCGAACCTGGAAGAGACCCCACGCCCAGAACGCGAGCGAGCCGACCAGAGTCGCCGCCCAGACCCCGCTACGCCGGAACTCGAGCCAGAGGAGAGCCTTGAGCCCCTTCATCCAAGCACCTCCCGGTACGTCTGCACAACGCTCTTCCCCCGCTCCCGCAGCCGCTCCGCCGTCGCGTCGAGGGCAATGCGCCCTTCGCGCAGGTAGATGACCCGCTCAAACAATCCCTCTGCCTCCGCAACCTCGTGGGTCGAGAGCAGAACCGTCTCGTCGGTGTGCCACTCCTGAACGATCGACTGCAAGATCTTCTCCCGCGACAAGAGGTCGATCCCGCCAAGCGGCTCGTCGAGCAAGTAGAGCTTCGCGTCACGAGCAAGCGCCATGGCGAGACGCAGTCGGCCACGTTCCCCTTTGGACATCGCCTTCGTCCGCCGCCGCGGGACCGCGAGACTCGCGAGCAGCTCACGGAAGCGTTTCACGTCGAAGTCGTCGTAGAGCCCCGCCATGAACGTCGCCGCGTCGTCAGGGGTCATCCAACTCCACAAGGCGTCGGTCTCGCCGAGGTACACGACGTGGGAACGTTGGGCGCGGGCCGGTCCGTCGAAGACCGCCACGTCCCCCGAGGTCGGGAACAGGAGGCCGGCGAGGAGCTTGAGCATCGTCGACTTCCCCGAGCCGTTCAGCCCGAGCACGCCGACTACCTCCCCCGGAGGGAACTCCACCGTAAGGTCGCGCACCCCCTCCGTCCGGCCGTACTGCTTGGTCGCACGATTGAGACTAGCCAGCATGCAGTGCCTCCTTCAGAGCAGCAAGCGCCTCGGACGTTGACACGCCGAGCGCCGCAGCGTCGGCCGCGAACGCCGCCGCCGCTGCAAGGAGCATGTCGCGGCGCATCGCCGCCACCGGGGCGTCCTCACGAACGAAGGTCCCCAGTCCTCGTCTTGTTTCGATCACGCTTGTCCTTTCCAGTTCGGCGAACGCGTGCACGACCGTGTTCGGATTCACGCCGAGCCCCGCGGCCAGGTCGCGGGCGCTCGGGAGCCTGTCCCCTGGAACGATCTCCCCGCGCGCCAACTTCTGACGAACTTGGTTCGCGATTTGAACGAAGATCGGACCCGCGTTCATATCGATCGGCCAGGTGCACTCGATGGTCATAGTGTATTAGTATACTACAACACTGGCTGCTGTCAAGAGGCGGGCGTTTATCGGCTTGACTTAGGCCACGGATCGTGCTATGCTTGTTCCATTGGAGGTTATCATGGACACGAGCGAGATCAAATCCTTGGAGCAAGCACGGCGGGAGTTCTCGACACGAGTCAAGTGCGAGAAGCACCTTGTCGCCATGCGCTGGCCGGACGGAGTGACGTGCCCGAAGTGCGGGGCGACACACAACTACTGGCTCAAGAATCAGCGTCTCTGGGAGTGCGCTTCCTGCAAGCACCATTTCTCCGTCACTTCCGGCACGATCTTCCATCGTTCCAAGATCGACCTGCCCCGCTGGTTCGTCGCCATATGGCTTATGTGCCACAGTCCGAAGGGGATCTCGGCCAAGCAGATCGAGCGCGAGCTAGGCGTCTGCTACGAGACAGCTTGGTATCTCGCCAAGCGCATCCGCAGGGCCATGAAGCACGACATCTTCGAGAACAAACTGTGCGGGATCGTGGAGGCCGACATCGGCGTCATCAAGACGGACGGTGGGCAGTCCACGCACGGTGGGCGCATTGCCCCAAGCACGAACGTCCTGGGTATGGTGTCGCGAGACAGCGGGGCGTTGCAGATGCAGATTCTACAGACGCTCGACACCATGGAAATCGTCCGCGTCTGCCAGAAGAACTTCGGAACGGTGCGGCGGATCTACACGGACGCCGCTCGGTCGTTCAACCGACTGTGGATGGTCGGGAATCAAATGCCCGTTACCCATGCACGGCATTGGGTGAACGGAGAGGCGCACACGAACTATGTCGAAAACGCATGGAGCCTATTCAAGCGCGGGCTCCTCGGACAGTTCCACCACGTCAGCGCGAAGCTATTGCAGACCTATCTTGACGAGTTTTCGTTCCGATACTCCCACAGAAGGGAGAAGGGAAGACTGATGGATGCGGTACTGCGTAGCTGTCGTGCATAGCCTGCTCGATATGGACTAGAGCACAGCCTTGCTGGTTAGCAGACCGACAAAAGCTCCAGCGGAAGACACCATCATGTGAGTCAGCGTTGTTAGGCAACTACTCTGCGATGGCGTCGGGTCAGCCCACATCGTGTTTAGGATGAGCCACGGAACGAGAAAAGCCACAACCAAACCGCCGAGGACGAGAAGCGCAACGAGGAATCGCACTGGGAGTACGTTCTGCTTATGCCTTGGCATTTGCTCTTGGGTAGACCTCACCCGTCTCTAGGTCCACAACGCCCTCAGTGAGTGGGTGACGGAACGCATAGACTGCAATGTGCGCCATGATGCGCAACGTCATAGCAACACGCAGGAAGAGTGTCGCTGCCTTGCTTCGTGCTCTGGTCTCCATTCCCACTGTCACCTCGTCTCCCACTGCTGACAAACCAGAATACGCCAGGTATGTGTCGGTGGTGTGACGATCTTCTGGGCGGTCGGCGTCATCTGCTACGTTCCGCGTAGTTACATGCCCGTAGCCGATGCCTGAAAGAGCATTCCCATTGATCGTTAGCGCACATCCGCTCATTGGGGGGCCTTTAGCAGATCCTTCTGCACCTCGGCAGACACCATTACCTGGTACCGGAGGTTGTAGAGAGGCTCGCCGTCGCCCTTGTGATAGAGACTTCCCGTCTCGTCTAATGCGCGCGATATCTTCTGTGCAACGACCTTGACGCGAAGCGTCGTGCCGTCCGCTACTTCGTAGACGCTCCAGCCTTCGGATACCTGCTTGAATCCTAGATCCTCCGCCTGGAGCAGCTTCCCTTCCGGGCCTTGGATGAGAGTCCTTGTGCCCTCTGCCACGTCCGCCTCCTCGCAACTCCTTGAACAGTTTCGAAGTATAGAGCGGCAGTCTTCCGATGTCGAGCAGCCTCCTCATCCGAACTCCCAATTCCCTGTTGCCTCTCGAATCCTTTCTCCGCTATCCTCAGTATCGAGGAGGCACGAGATGGCATTGTATGAAACCGTCGGAGTCACGGTATCCGCTAAGGGCTGGGAACGTAGCGGATCTATGTCGCGAGATGAGATCAAGTTCGATACAGACGTGTCTGGATTAGTGCTCGTTCTCACGGTAGAGAACTCCCCGCACAAGGATGATCTCTGCTCCGGCCTTAGAGCGCTCGACCTTGGCTCGATCATCAACATCGAGTTGGCTGATGGGATCGAACAGCCATCAAGCGTTTTCAAGAGCGCGATTCTCGTAAGCAAGAGAGCCACATACGTCCGTGGAGAAGTGTCAGCCAAACTTCTCTCGGCTGTCGCCAAGCAAGACGGATATCCTGGTCCCATCGAGTTGGCGTTTCACGTCGGGCCTATCACTGAGGGATAGCACTCCGGCTTCCTCGCCACACAGAATGATGTGAATCCCGGCGTAATCTGAGTGGCACTCTAGCTCGCCACGGCGCGCCAGCGCCACCATTAGACCAATGCTCTCAACGAAATCGCCCCTCATCCTCCCCTCCTAAGCCATCCCGATAAACGCCAAGAGGCGGGTGTTTATCGGCTTGCCTTAGGGCACCAATCGTGCTATGCTCGTTCCATTGGAGGTTATCATGGATACGAGCGAGATCAAATCCTTGGAACAAGCACGGCGGGAGTTCTCGACGCGAGTCAAGTGCGAGAAGCACCTTGTTGCGATGCGTTGGCCGGATGGGGTGACGTGCCCGAAGTGCGGCGAGAAGCACGTCTACTGGCTCAAGAACCAGCGTCTCTGGGAGTGCGCCGCTTGCAAGCATCATTTCAGCGTTACAAGTGGCACCATCTTCCACCGCTCGAAGATTGACTTGCCCCGCTGGTTCGTCGCGATATGGCTCATGTGCCACAGCCCGAAAGGGATCTCGGCCAAGCAGATCGAGCGTGAGCTAGGAGTCTGCTACGAGACCGCTTGGTATCTCGCCAAGCGCATTCGCAAGGCCATGAAGCACGACATCTTCGAGAACAAGCTGTGTGGCATCGTTGAGGCCGACATCGGCGTCATCAAGACGGACGGCGGGCAATCCACGCATGGTGGGCGCATTGCCCCAAGCACGAATGTCCTAGGTATGGTGTCGCGTGACAGTGGAGCCTTGCAGATGCAGATCCTACAGACGCTCGACACCATGGAGATTGTCCGCGTCTGTCAGAAGAACTTCGGAACGGTGCGGCGCATCTACACAGACGCCGCTCGTTCCTTCAACCGCATGTGGATGCTCGGAAGCAGTATGCCTGTCACCCATGCTCGACAGTGGACAAACGGGGAAGCCCATACCAATTACGTTGAGAATGCTTGGTCGCTACTGAAGCGCGGGCTCGTAGGTCAGTTCCATCACGTCAGCGCGAAGCTCTTGCAGTCCTACCTTGACGAATTCTCGTTCCGGTACTCGCATCGAAGAGAGAAGGGGCAGATGATGGATCTCGTGCTGGCTAGCTGCTAGGCAACGAAGCACCCTGTGGGACCTCGCCCTCCTCGCGCCGGAATCCATCCTTCAAACACCGGAGCACGTAGCGATGATTGACAGACTCATAGCGGTCTGCGCAGAACTCGACAGCTGCTTTCAGCGATGCAATGTAGTCAAGACCGGGTCTCGTAACGTAGCTCTTGTAGAGCAGCAAATCACTGTCTGTCATTCCTTCCGGTATGCAGTACGCGGGCCGCTCCATTACATGGACAAAGCGCCACTTGGTAGTCCGACTCAACTCGGCAATCACAGGACGGCCGTTGAGTCTCCCGACAAGTATTGCTGTGGAGTCTACCGCAAGCGGCGGGCGCTTCCTGGCCACTACTACTGACGCTGCTTGCTCGAACGCATGCGCGGCATCCGGAAACGACAAGAACAGCCGGTCCTCACCGGAAACCAGCGAGGAGATCAAGCTTGGTTCCTGGGATTCCGGGAGGCCCAGCGCTTCTGCGAGAATGAGGTTGCACAGACGACCGTCTCCTGCCATCCCAATGGCAACCTCAGGCCCAAGGAGAAGCGTCTTGTAGAGGCCTTCATTAGGCCCTAATGCGTTCTGCAGAGCCGCCACGTTTGGCTGACCGTGACGATCAGAGATAATGGCAACGTCACGATGGTCACCTGAGTATTCTGCACGGATGATCGTCATCTTCCTGACGATGATACCGGAGTACTCCCTCGGACCAGCACGAACACGGCTCCCGTAGTACGCCCCGCTGCCACTCCAATCTTGTTCAGCCCTGCGCGACGGCACCTAACTCACCCCGATAAACGCCAAGAGGCGGGCGCATTGCCGAGCAGTCAACGCTCAGAGGCGACTCAGGATCGGCAGAAGTCGCGTTCGAGGTCACGTGAGGTCCGGGCATGGGTTCTCTGGCGTCAGCCGGTTGCCGATTGGCCCATGGGCCGAGGATCCTAGCAGCGCGAGGATGGGGTTCAACGCACCCTCGCGCTCGCTGCGGCACAATCCAAGAAGAGCGAAACCATCACGTAGTCCCGTAGGTCCGCCGTTCGATCAGTACCCAGCGTGGATGATCCTGATGCGCCTTTCGCCCTTCGCTCGTTCTACCGTGCACGGCAGCGAAGGACGAAGTCTTCGGTCTTCCGTGAGAGAGAGCCGATACCCGTTGTCGATGCATAGTGCCGCCGCGCGGGGAATGAACTCCTCGGCAATGGGATCGGCGGCGGAGAAGTCCCCACGGAGAGAGATCGCAGCGATCATCCCGGGAACGGGCCGCGCTCCATCCGCCCCTGTGACGCTTCTGTGAATCATGCCGCTCACGAAGGCTCGCCCTTCGATCGTCGGCTGGTGGGTGTCATTGGTCACACGCTGCAGAGTCGCCTTGCCCTCATAGGAGTACTTCTCACGTTGCGGAGTCATTCGCGGCCTCCCGAACTCGGAGGATAGCGGAGCAGTGACAACGCAGACAACCCGCCCTACCAGCTCGCCAGTACCACCCCAACCATAGCCTCCCGCTCGTCACGGTATGATCCACGGCAGGGCGAGCTTGTCCAGGTAGTCCCGCACGTACTTGCGCAAAGAGTCGCCATCGTCAATCAAGCCGCCGGCGCGCTGCACCGCCCCTCCTCTTGCCCACGCCACCTCCTCGGGGCTACGGTGACCCGTGCAGGAGGTGATTCCCATGGACAGAAGAGGGCTGCTCGTCCTCCTTCTCCTCGTCCTCTCCGCGCCGCTCTCCTGTGCGATGCAACTTCCGTCCGAAGCGCAGCCGGCCGCCTGTTGGTCGTGCGACCTCGGCCTTCTTCAGGCCACCTATCCGAACGGCACAGCGATCAACACGAGCTTCCGCTGCTTGCTGTCGCTCGCTGTGGGAGAGCCGTTCTATGCCGGCTATGCGCCACTTCTTCTTGCGGACTTCGAGGCGACGATCTCGGCGCTCCCTGTGTTCGTCGATCTCGACGGCGACGGTCTCGCGAAACGCTTGCTGCTCGCCGCCATCTCGCTGACTGCCACAGACATCCGATGGGCTCACGGCGGCATCCGCCCCGCAACCGGCGAGTTCCTCCTGTACGTGCACATCCTCGTCGCTGATCTCCGCGCGCAAGGCGCCACCGTGCTCGGACCGCAATACGTGCGCCTCGTCCTTCGCGGGACGCTCGCACAAGGAGCGACGTTCCTGTCCATAGGGGGCACCGGCAAGGTTCTCGGGGGCTCTCTGGCGGGAACGGCGATTACTCTCCACGCCCGCTGCTCCCCGAGATAGCCGAGGCCCGAAGGTCCTCACCCAAGACGGCTTCTCTGACATGCGGGGCGACCGACAAGGGCGTCCGCCCGGCCCGTCTGCGCCAGCCTTTCCTCACCCGCGGCGAGCGCACCGTAGTGAACGCCATCGCACGCAACGCCGCGAACAAAGAGGGTTGCGCCGTCGTGGACCGCATACCAGCGATCCAGCGTCCTGGCAGATTGAGAACATCATGCCGTTGTTCCATTCCTGTCGGGATTGACAATCTGTTTGTTCACGGATATCGTATGTTCACGAGACGTGAACGGACGGATAGCGTGAACACAAGTCAACATGATGCTCTGCTGAACGAGTGCCTCGCCAAACTGCGAGGTCATCTGAGTCGTCAAGCGTCCCTTGCGAAGGTTCGCCGACGAGAAGAGGCAGAGGGTCCGGATGCCGTCTATCGCCTGACCCCAGCGGGGGGTGAGCCGATCGACGTGTGCGTCGGCATCAAGGCCGCTCTTCGTCCCGCCCTCCTCCCCTCGGTCGAGGCCCAGGCCAGCTGGTGGCGGGAGCAGACCGGGTGTGCCGCCGTCCTCCTCGTCGCGTCGCACGTCTCGGAGTCGCTCGCGCAGAAGCTGCGTCGGCGCGGGATCTGGTTCGTTGACGCGGCAGGAAACGCCTATGTCGAGGTGCCGCAGAGTTTCCTCGTCTACGTCGTTGGTCGCCGCCCGTCCCGACCCCAACCGAGCGCCGCCCACTGGATGACGGAGCAGGGAGCCAAGGTCCTGTATGAGCTTCTCGCCTGCGGCCCCCTCGTCGAAGCCACCTACCGAGACATCGAGGAAGCCACCGGCGTCTCCCTCGGGCTGATCTCGAAGCTCGTCTCGTCCTGGGTCAAGGACGGCTCGCTCCGGCGATCAGGACGAGGAACCTACGAGATTGTCGAGGGCGCGCGCCTCTTGGAGATGTGGCTGTCGGCGTTCGCCGCAAAACTCGAGCCGAAGATCGTCCTGGGCCGATATCGCCCCACCATGCGGGGAGGATTCGCCGCGATGATCGAGGCAGCACGCGACGAAATGGACATCGAGCACATCACGCTCGGCGGCGAGTACGCAGCCGAACTGCTGGTCGGTCACCTGCGCGCGGGATCGATACGGCTCTATGTGCCGGAGGATGAGCGCGGCCGTGTGCAGCGCGCATTCCAGCTTGCGCCGTCACCCCAAGAAGGAAGCGTCGTCCTATGTGAGGCGTTCGCCGGCGACCTCGGACGTCCGTCCACGGGCCTCGAGATCAAGATCGCGCACCCGGCCCTCATCTACGCTGAGCTGATGTCGAGCGACGACGCTCGGCTCGCCTCCATCGCCCTGCGCCTGAAGGCCTCGCGACTGACTTGGATCCGCTGAACCGCCAAGCTACTCGTTGGCCCCGTCGAGAAGATCGCGCCTCATCTGGTCGAACTGCTCTCTCGTGATCTCCCCCTTGGCATAGCGTTCCTTCAGGTAGTCCATAGGCGTGCGTCTGGGGGGAGTCGTCGAGTCGGTTCCACCGCGACTCGTAAGCCGATGGATCGCGTACACGACCAGCGCAACGACGCTTCCCCAGAAGAGAACCCCGATGACCAGCATCGGCCACGGGCCGTAGGCATAGTACGCATGAGGGATCGATCGTTCCTCCTCGTTCCGTGCGACGAGTCAACCCGCTGCAGGTGGAGGGCGCGTGACAGGGGCGTGTCGGAACCATGGAGAGCTCGACCGCGCCGACCTCAGCTCATCCTCCGGCTTGGTGCAGCCCCGCGTGTCGGAGTTGACTTCCGACGACCGACCGGCTACGAAGATGCTCCCGGAATAGGGCGGGGTCTCCATGAGGGAGGCGGTCGGATGGACCAGCGAATGGTGGCGTACTGCGGCATCGTCTGCACGGAGTGCGACGCGTTCACCGCGACACAAGCGGGAGATCGCGCGGCCCTCGAGCAGATGGCGAAGCGGGCGTCGGAGGAGTTCGGAATCCCCATGACGGTCGACGGCGCCATGTGCGACGGCTGTCTGGCCACAACCGGGCGGCAGATCGGCTATTGCGCTCAGTGCGCGATCCGGGCGTGCGGCGTCGAGAACCTCGTCGAGAACTGCGCTCACTGTGCGGAGTACGCCTGTCCGAAGATCGAGGGGTTCGCCAAACCAGGCAGCAAGCACCGAGCGACGCTGGACTCCCTTCACACGAAGCTTGAGACGTCGACCTAGAAACAGAAGGTCTGATGGAGCGCGGACAGACCGGCCCGGGCTAGTGCCCATCCGACGTACCGTGGTTGCCGCTGTCTGCGCGCCAGGCGGGGACTCCGCCGACGAGACGAGGGTGTCACCCACCTACAGCCCGAGGGCGAAGCCATCACCGCTTGCCGCGCTCGCCAGGGGCACCCATTGCGCCGCTCCCGGTTCCCCGCAGCCCTTGTTCGACGACCCATGTCCCTCGGACCAGGCAGAGCGCTCCTCTCTTTCGAGTGTAGGTGCGGCCCTGGAAGCGAGGTTCGCCGCCCGCGAAGGGGTATGCTCGCGCAAGGCCGTTTGAACCATCCGGCCCGACGCCACAAGATACGGGACAGCCGCGGAGGCGCGGGGAAGGGGACGTCATGAACTGGAAACTTGTCCTGATAGGGATCACGATCCTGTTGTGCCTCGGAGTGGGTCTCCCGTGGGGACGTCCGGCCGAGAAGCCACTCGACCTAACGATCCTGCACACGAACGACATGCATGCTCACTACGCTCCCTTCCCGGCGGGGGCCGCGGAGACGGCAGGAGGCGCCGCTCGGATCGCATCCCTGGTCACTGCGGTGAGGAGCGAGACCAAGCACGTCGTGCTGCTCGACGCCGGCGACCAATTCCAGGGATCCCTCTACTTCCACGTCGGAGGCGCGGAGGTCGTGGCCGGCGTGATGAACGCCATGGGCTACGACGACATGGTGGTCGGGAACCACGAATTCGACTCGGGGCCACAAGAGCTCGCTCGACTCGTCGACCTGGCGAAGTTCCCGATCCTCTCGGCCAACGTCGAGGCCCTCCGGGAGCCCGCGCTCGCCGGAAAGGTTCCCCCCTTCGACGTCTTCCTGATCGATGGAGAAACGGTCGCCGTGTTCGGCCTCACAACCGAGACCACGTCCACCGCGTCCAGTCCGGGGCCGAACGTAACCTTCTCGCCCGCCGAGCGCGCCGCGGCGTCCGTCGTCGAGCACATCGAGCGCCAAGGAATCAACAAGATCATCGCCCTCACGCATCTCGGCTACGCTCGCGATCTCAATCTCGCGAAGTCGGTGCCTGGGATCGACGTCATCGTCGGCGGCCACAGCCACACAACGCTCGGCGGGTCGGACGGCGCAGCCGGTCCGTACCCGACGATCGTCGAGTCCCCGGCGGGTGAGCCTGTCGTCGTGGTGACGGCCGAGGAGTGGGGACGCGTCCTGGGCCGCGTCGACGTGACCTTCGACGCCGACGGCGTCGTTCTCGCAGCCGAGGGCCAGACGCTCCCTGTCGGGGATTCGGTTCCCGAGGACCCGAAGGTGGCTGCCGTCCTCGAACCCTACGAGGACGACATCGCCCTCCTCATGGAAGCCGCCGTGGGTACGACGGCGGCGGATCTTGACGGAGAGCGCGCCGCCGTCCGCAGTCGCGAGACGAACCTGGGCAACCTGGTGTGCGACGCCATGCTGTGGAAAACGGCGTCCCTAGGCACTCAGGTCGCAATCCAGAACGGGGGAGGAATCCGCGCATCCGTCCCCGCCGGCGAGGTCACGATGGGCGACGTTCTCCAGGTTCTCCCGTTCGGGAACGAGATCACCGTTCTCACAGTGACCGGCGGAGGTCTCCGTGCCGCGCTTGAGAACGGGGTCAGCCAGGTCGCCGACGGAGGCGGGCGGTTCCCTCAGATCGCGGGAGCCCGCTTCACGTTCGACCCCAGTGCGGTTGCCGGTTCGCGCGTGAAGGCGCTTGAGATATGGGACCGAGACGCGCAGGCCTACAAGGCAATGAACGCCGAGAAGACGTACCGCGTTGCGACCAACACGTACCTCGCCGATGGCGGGGACGGCTACGCAGCGTTCACCGGCGGAACCGATCGCTACGACACGGGATGGCTCTTGTCTGACGCCCTGGCCGAGTACCTGGCCGCCAAGTCCCCGGTGGCACCCCGCGTCGAGGGGAGGATCCGAGTGCCCGAGGGCCGCTAGGGCGGCCCCGCCGGACTCCGACTCAAGGGCGATTCTAGGGTCTGTCGACGGCGTACGCCGAAAGGATCTCGCCGCAGACGACGAGGTGCGGATTCCCCGTTGGGTAGAACCGCTCGACAACATCGCCGGCCTCGAAGTCGACAAGCTCCTGCTGAGTGCGCGCAACAATGCGACACTCGTAGTAGAGGACACAGCCGTCGACCACGGGTGTATCGACGCGTCTCCCCGGCAGAGCCACAAGCCCTGCGGCCTTCATCTTGTCGAGTTCTCGGCCGGACTTCGATCCACAGAGGGCAAGCTCCTTGGAGAGCTCGCCCGGCCGAGGAACGCTCACCGTAAAGCTCTTGGATGCCCGGATGCAGGCGTGCGTGTACCGACTCTTCCGAACGTACACGGTGAGGATGGGGCGGCCCCACACAATCCCGACCTGAGCCCATCCGATCGTCATCGGGTTCGGTCGGCCCGACGCGTCCACAGAGACGAGAAACGCCCCGCCTGCCGAGAGCGCGTCGCGCAGCAGTTGCGTCCGCTCACTCCACTCGATTGTGCGCCCCACCGCGACCTCCTAGAAGTAGACGTAGTAGCAGACGTGCCAGGCCGTGTTGACGGCGAATACCGCAACGATCGACACGTTGAACGCCGCGGCGATTCCCTTCCCCTTGAGGAGGATGTACGTCGGGACGACGAGGGCCGCGACCCGGAGCAGGATGAGAAACGCGAGCTGCCAGGCGTCCGTTCGGAACCAAGGCAGGAAGACGCAGGCGTTGATCGAATAGCCGATCGCCGACATGGCAACGAACACCCACGGGTTGAGGTCGTGCTCCCTGGCCAGGCGCCATGGCCTCGCCAGCAACCGCAGACCCCGCTCGAGAATCAGCTCGCCGCGCCGAGGCGCGGCGAGCACCGCAACGATATCCCCTTCCGACAGCGTTCGCTCTTGCATGGTGATGGGAGTGAGTCCGACTCCTTCCTGGGCCCTCACGCTACCGCCCTGAGGGCATCGCTTCCGCGCACATGTCCCGCGGCGATGCCGCAACCGTACCCGCCCGCTGTGGGGAAGATGTGTGCATTCGGCGGCCGACGGGTGGGGAGCCTATCGGCCGCAACTACGCGGCAAACCGCCGCTCCAGTCGCCGATCCCCTCGGACGTCCTCGGCCGACGTGATTCGAAGCCAGGGGTCCACCCGGCAGAGAGAGAAGTCGCGCCGAAGGAGGGCGTCGCCGTTTCCGGTCACGTGGAGCAGGATGGGATCGTCGCGGTGGATCCACCCGCGGCCGAGACCCTGCTCAAGCCCGCAGAGCGCCGCACCGGCCTCGGGGCCGATCGACACCCCTTCCAGGTCCTCGAACAGCCGCTGCGCAGCGACGATCTCCTCGTTTGTCGCAGCGTAGGTTCGCCCTCCCGTCGCTCGCAGGGCCTCCCGGACTCCCCCGGCCAGCGCGTACGGCGGCCTGCGGTTCGCGAGCACCGGAGCGCGAATCTCGGCGATCCGACGCGCCTCGTCGCTCGAGTCGGCCGGCAGGAGGGTCTCCGCTCCCGCGCTCCACGCGTCGTGGATCGGAGCGAACGGAGCGTTCTGAACCAGGTGGAGATGCGGAAGCGGCCCCTGGAACGAACCCGACGCGATCAAACGCGCGGAGGCTTCCCAGGCGGCAATGCCGCCCGTGCCGCTGCCGACGGCTTGGACGTAGTGCGCCGGCAGCGCACCGAACGTCCGCGCGTACTCGAGGAGCGCCGTCCCCATCCCGTCTCGGCGCGCAACGTTGCGTGCCCCTCCCTCGGAGACGATCGAGAAGGCCGACGAAATCGCCCCGGCGGCCTCGATCGCGCTGGAGTAGTCACCGCTCCCGTCGAGGACAACCAGGCGCACGGCGTCGCTCGGCGGGATGGGAAGCCAAACCGCTTCGAGTGCTGTCTCCGGGACGACGATGTAGGTCCGAAACGCGAGAAGCGTTGCTGCGTACGCGAACGCTCGCCCGGTGCTTCCGGCCGAGGCGAGAACGATGGCATCGACGCCGGCCTCTCGGAGATGGAGGAGTGTCGGCAGCGCCTCGAAGTCCTTGAACGTCCCCGTCGGGTTGTGTGCACCGAGCTCCGGAGCATATCCGCTGAACGCAACGGCGAGATGCCTCAATCCGAGGTGTCGAGCCAGCCGCTCGCCGTCATAGACGACGGGCCCGACGGGGGTGTCGATCACCACCTCCGGCGGCAGCCACTCCGAGAAGCGGAAGATGTCCTGCCGATCGAGGGGCCGAAACCTGGACTCTCTGTAGTCGCTCCGCAGGAGCGCGTCGGGGCAACGAGGACAGGCAAGCGCCGGCGGCGCTACGCGATCCCCGCAACGCGAGCATCGAAGGACGAGTTTCGCGGGCGTCGAAGAAGAACGAGTCGTAGTCATCGGATCGGCCGGGGTCAAGTCCAGCCCGTCGAAAGCATCGTCGACCGCGTCTCAGCCCGCAAGCTGCGTTCGCTGGGCGTTGGATGCGGACAGGAGCGGCGGTATGCTGAACACGATGAGGATCAAACGGTTGCCGCCAGGACAGTCGTGGGTCGAGGAGCCGATGGTGTATGACATCGGTCCGGTCCCGCCGGCCCGCCTCGAGGACTATCGTCTTCGCCTCTCGGGCGAGGTGACGAAGCCGATCGAGCTCGACTGGTCCGAGGTCCAGGCTCTCCCACGCACTCACGTGCGGCGGGACTTCCACTGCGTCACCACGTGGAGCGTACGTGGGATCGTCTGGGAGGGGATTCCGACCCGCATCCTGATCGACCGGGTCTCCGTCGCGCCCGACGTCCGTTGGGTGCTCGTGCGATGCCGAGACGGATACTCCACCGATGTTCCGATCGACGCCTTCGCGCGCCGTGACGCGCTGCTCGCCGACCGCATGAACGGGAGCATCCTCGCCCCCGAACACGGGGCCCCTCTGCGGCTCGTCGTCCCGTGCCTGTACGCCTGGAAGAGCGCCAAGTATGTCGAGGAGTTGGAGTTCCTGTCCGAGCGGCGGCCCGGATTCTGGGAACAGCGGGGCTACCACGACCGTGGGGATCCGTGGCGCGAGGAGCGATTCCGAGCGAATCCGCGCGGGACGAAGGAAGCGGGCGCGTGACGAAAGCCCGAGTCGCTCGACGCGCCGCCGGGGCCCTGGCGGCCCTGCTCATCCTGCTCGCCGGCACCGCAGGCGCTACGGTCCCCCGGCTCCCGGTGATCCTCGTGTATGGGTTCCAGCCCGCGCCTGGCTTTCTACCGACCCGCTTGTGGGAGGCGTTCGCCGAGCGGCTGTCCGGCCGTTCGATCGCGGAGGCCGCGAAACAGGCAGTCGGCGAGAACCACCTGATCTACGCGCTCGGCGCTGCAGACGACGAGCACTTCGACGTCTACATGAGCCACTACGCGGGAGCCCTCGAGCCCACCGTCCGCGATCTGCGCTACTACGCGGCTCGGCTGGCCGAGGAGGTCACCTGGATCCGGACGGCCACCGGCGCCGAGGCCGTGGACCTCGTCGGCCATAGCATGGGCGGCCTCGTCGCTCGCTGCTACGTCGAGTGCGGCGACTTCGGGCCGCTGCTCGGGCAGCCGGGGTTCAAGGAGTACGGGACCACGTACGGCCACGATGTGCGGACGCTGATCACCTTGGCGACGCCTCACCATGGAGCGGGCTTTGCTGCGCTGGGAACGTGGCTCGGCCCCCTGGTTGCGGAGCTCGCCCCCAACAGCCGTCTCCTGCAGACGCTCAACGCGCCGGGCCCCGACGGCCTCGCCATCGATCCGGCAGTCCGCTACGTGGCGATGGCCGGCCAGAGCTGCTTTGGCTGTGGGCTGCTTCGAGACACGCAGGCCTGCCAGGAGCGATGCGTGAGGGACGCCGTCGCGTGGTCGGGATCGGACCTCGTGGTCTCGATGGAGTCAGCGCACCTTGCCGGCGC
Organism: Candidatus Bipolaricaulis sp.; assembly: GCA_028713635.1. Lineage (GTDB taxonomy): Bacteria > Bipolaricaulota > Bipolaricaulia > UBA7950 > UBA9294 > JAPLGD01. The sequence continues at coordinate 11,879 of JAQTNX010000001.1, read as the reverse complement.
GGAGACCACCGCCTGCCTGGGCATGGATCACGTCGACATGCACGTGAACGCGCTGCTCGCCGACGTCGTGGCCGCCGTGCTCGCCGGTGCCCCCGCCCCCGCCTTCCTGTCTGCGGACTCCCAGCTCGATCCCGCGCTCGTTCCCGCGCCGAACGGCGACCAGCGCCCTTCGCCCTAGTGCATCGTCCCGAACCGCGTGAGCGGCCAGACGCGGAGGTACGGAACGCCGATCATGTCGCGGTCGTCGACGAAGCCCCAGAAGCGCGAATCGAACGACTCCCTCGAGTTGTCGCCGAGGACGAAGTAGAACCCCTCAGGCACTTTCGTCGGCTCGACGCCGAATCGAAGCCGCGCGTCGTCGGAGTAGTAGAAGCGATCGAAGCGTTCGCCCGTCAGCTTGGCGCCGTCGACGTAGATCGCGCCGTCGCGGATCTGGACCGTCTGCCCACCCACCGCGATGAGGCGTTTGACGTAGCGCATTCGCCGTTCGCTCGTCTGGATGCCGAGGTCCGCGATTGTCTTTGCGTTCGCCGCCTTGGTCCCGAGGTCGTAGCGCCGCCCGTCCGCGGTGGTCAGCTGAAGCGGCGTCCCGCTCGCCCACGTCGCGAACCGACCGTTGAGGAACGCCGTCGAGTACGCAGGCTCCGTGTTGAGGTAGAGGAGTCGAACCCCTGTCGGGACCTTCGCCGCCGCCGCGGGCGAGCTCTCGGCCACCTTCTTCACGTGCACTTCCTCGGTGTGGCGGAAGACGACGATGTCTCCCGGCTTCGGGTCGCGGAAGTAGTACGTGATCCGGTCGACGAAGAACGAGTCCTTCGGGTCGATCGTGGGGATCATCGAACCGGTGGGGACATGCATCCGCACGGTGACGAACGTCATGATCAGCGCGGCGAGCGCGCCCGCCACGACGAGGACTTCGATCCACTCGAGGACCTCACGCATGACGCGCCCGGGTTGCCACCCCATCTTCCACGCCCAGCGGACGATGACGGCGGGCTTTCGTTCCTTCTTAGGCCGCTTGCTGCTCCACGACATCGGAACCTCCCTCACCCTGCGCCACGGCAGATCCGTAGTGATAGCGGATTCGGAGCGCTGGAGCAACTCACGGGTCTCGACGCCCTTCGCGTTCAGCTCGGCAACCCCGTATACTGAGCGTGAGGCATGTCTAGGCAACGCCATCCAGCCTCGAGCGGATGGCGTTTCTCTTTGGAGGGGACATGGCGATTCGGCTCGCAGTCGTGGGAGCGTACTTGGGGGCTCTCCTTGGCATCGGGCTTCTCGCTCGCGCGAAGCGGCGCAAGACGCCCGACGACTACTTCCTCGCCTCGCGAACGCTGCCGGGCTGGGTTCTCTTCCTGACCATGGCCGCAACCAACTTCAGCGCGTTCACGGTCTTTGGGTTCTCCGGCGCCGGATGGAGAATCGGGTACGCGTTCTATCCCATCATGGCGTTCGGAACGGGGTTCATGGCCCTCTCGTTCGTCCTGATCGGCCACCCCGTTTGGCGGCTGGGCAAGGAGCACGGGCTGATCACCCCGCCGGAACTGGTTTTTCAGCGGACGGCGAGCCCAAGGCTGCGGCTTGTCTTCTTCCTCGTCATGGCCGCGTTCACCCTCCCGTACCTCGCCATCCAGCCGATGGCCGCCGGGTACGCTCTCGCGTCGCTGTTCGGGATTCCCTACTACGTCGGGGCGGTCCTCGTCACGATTATCATCCTCGCCTACGTGCTGCTTGGCGGGTTCCGCGGTGAGGTGTGGACCGACGTCTTCCAGGGTGCCATGATGATCGTCTTCATGACGCTCGGTCTTCTGGCCGTCGCGGCGCCGTTCGGAGGGATGGCCGCGGCGAACCGAACGGCGGCCGCCGACTTCCCTGCTCTCTTCTCGCGTCCGGGCCTGGACGGCACGTTCACTCCGGGGATCTGGTTCGGGTACATGATCCTCTGGTTTCTCTGCGATCCGATGTTCCCGCAGCTCTTTCAGCGTTTCTACGCCGCAAAGAATCCCCGCGCGCTCTCCACGACGATGGCTCTGTACCCCCTCGTGACCGGATTCCTGTTCCTGCTTCCGGTCGCCATCGGCGTGATGGGGAGGCTGTCGTACCCGCGGCTTCCCAGCGGAACCGCATCCGACCAGATCCTGCCGCTTCTGCTGCACAAACACGCGTCGCCGCTCGTCGAGACCCTCGTGCTCTCCGCGGGCCTCGCCGCGCTCATCACCACCCTCGACTCGCAGCTCTTGACCCTGTCATCGATGTTCACGCGCGACGTCTATGCCCCCCTGCGGGCACGCATCGCGCGGAGCCGCGCGGAGATCGCCGCGCCGTCGGAGTGGGTGGGCCGCGCGTTCGTGGTCGTCCTGGGCCTCGCCGGACTCGCTCTGGCATACCGGCCGCCGGCCACGTTCCTCGAGATCACGACCGAGGCGTTCACCGGCCTTGCCGTCCTCTTCCCGACGGTGATTGCCGCCATCTATTGGCCTCGGATGACACCGGGCGCAGCGATCGCATCGATCGTCGTGGGAGAGGGACTCGTCGTTGCCTACCACCTGAAGGCGCTTCCCACGTTCGGCACGCTCCCCGTCGTCCCCGTCGTCGTCGGGACGGCCCTCGTTCTTGTCGTCGGTAGCTTCCTCACGAAGCGCCGTGAAGGCCGCCACGCACCCTTGCTGCACCCGCTGAGCCGCAAGGCCTCGATGGGCTGGGCGGGTGTGCTCGCGCTGTTCTTCCTGGCATCGCAAGACGTGTGGGCGTGGGGCGACAACCGCCTCGGATGGTTCGGCTTCCCGTGGTGGGTGTGGTATTCGGCCGGCCTGTGCGTCCTGCTCGCCGCCGCGTTCTGGGCACTCGGAAGAACCCTTGAGCGCAACGGCGGCGGCAGAAGCTGACGCGGAGCTTCGCGGCCGTTTTTCGGAGATTCCGCACGGACTGGAACGTCAGCGGCAGGGAGACGGCGACGGGCAGATAGGCAGTGACAGCGCCCGCAAAGGCCTTCGCGCACTCTCTTGAGTCGGCGGCTCCTCGCCGCGCCAGCATCCCGAGACGGAGGACGTTGACGACGCCGGCTCGCGTTGCGTCCACTCGGAGTGCTTATCTCTTCAGCGTTTCCTCTCGCGCCGCGTGCCTCGACGTCGACCTCCGCGTTCCCCTCCGGCGCCCTTCGAGGAGTTCCTCGGCGCGGTCGAGGTCGGTGGAAGAAGCTGTACGATCGGCGACGGCTTGCCCGATTCTGTCAAGATCAGCACGGGACTCCTCGCGAAGAAGCGGGCGGAGCAGAACGCTCCGGAGGTCGAAGGCATCGCGTCGCCAGCGAATGCGGAGCTCCGTTCCCGGGCGCGGATCCGTCGAGCCCGCCTCGCCGGCCCAGTCAGCGACGAAGCCGCTCCACGTGACGTCGTAGGCTTCGCGGAATGCTCGGACGAAGTCGACGGGCTCGTGGCAGTTGAGCCCCGTGCCGCCGACGGGGTTGCTTTCGCCTCGCTGCAGATCGACCACCGCCTCCGTGGCCCGCCAAGGCGGACGCAGGGCTCCACAAGACTGGCTCCCACGTCGTGCTCGAGGTAGAACGGAACAGCGTCGAGAGTGCCGCCTGCCCTCAGCCAGAAAGAGACAAGGCTCTGCGCATCAGCGACAAAGTCCCCGGACCCGAGCGCATATCGAGTCCACTTCGCAACCCCTTCGCGGAAGAGGTCATCCTCCGCCCACGCCCGATCGAACCCAACGCGCCGCGTGTACGACTGCAGAACCTGGCCAATCTCATGCACCCCGACCGCGAGCCAGTCACACGCCGGGTACCCGCCAGCCGCGACGGCCAACGGCGACCAGGCACAGGGCTCGGATGTAGGGACGCTGCTCGCGTTCGGGCCCGTGACATCGCACGCAGTGACGGTCCCCGCGCAAGCGAAGCAACCCAACTCTCGCACCATCGCCTCCCAATCCGAGTAGAGCTTGACAGAGCAGAGACGCCGCTCGGAGCCGGCCACACTCCTCGCGACCGCATCGATGTCGATCCCCCAGTAGTCGACGACCTCGGAGAGGGATTGCGCGATGAGAGCGAGCGGGGCCGACGCGTCGACGTCTCCTTCCACGAAGAGCACGACGTCGGGTGACGTCTAGACCGTCCACTCCGTTGTGCCCGCCGCAAGGGAGGGGAGGCAGATGCGACGATCGCGCCCCCGATGATCATGCAAACCAAGCCCGCGCAAGGATCCGCCGTTCATCCCAGCTCCCCCCAACAGCACCGCCTCAACCTGTCGGCAGCTCATACTTTGACAGAGGAAGCCGCATGGCCGCCGGCACGTGGGCGTTGACCACGCGGGCGAAGCGCCGGGCGTACTCCGCCGGGTCGCGATCAGATTTCCGAGCCGACTCACTGGCCGAGCGGACTGCGGCCATCTCGTTCGTGGCCTCGGCCACGCGGAGCGCGTACCACGCAAGCGTGTCCTCTCGAGAGGCCAGTGCCTCCACGTCGATGTCGATTCCATCCTCGGGCGCACGCTGCAACAGGCTCTCCGCTCGATCGAGATCCTCGGCCGTCGCCCGGCCGGCAGCCACGCGCTGCACAATCGAATCGAGTTCCGCGAGCGTCTCTTGCTGCAGGATTGGCCGGAGAAGAACCTGCCGAAGCTCGAAAGCGTCCTTCTTCCAGCGATCCAGTACCTCGGAGAAGGCAGCCCCCGAGGCCGACTGCGTCTCGACCACCCAATCGGCGACAAACTGAGGCCACGTCACACCTGCCGACGCAAAGAAGGCCGACGGGAAGTCGGCCGGTTCGCAGGGTTCATCGGAGAGAAGCAGCTTCGTCAGAGTACCGCGCTTCAGCACACAGGGAACACCGCACGTCGCCCAGACGGAGGGCGCTCCCGCCAGGCGTACCCATCGCTCCACCAGACTCGCGGCAACCTCAAGGCTGAGGTAGTACGGCACGGCGTCCAGCGCTCCTCCATCGCGCAGCCATCGTGCAACGGACGCGCGGTCAGCCTCACGGCGGTCCGCGCCGCCGAGACGGCGGACGCTCCACTCCGCGAGTCCGTTCCTCAGGAGGTACTCTTCCACCGGCGTCTGCCCGACGAATGTGCCTTGCCACGTTCTCATGAGCAATGCACGGACGAGCTCACGGGTCACCGTCGTCAACCATCCGACATTCCGGTAGCCACTCGTGAGCGTGAGAATCGGGAACTGCCATCTCATGACTGGCGGTATGTCGAACGGCGTGTACGGCGGAAGGGAACTCGCCCAGACGCTTGCTCCTGAGACGTCGAAGCGATTGAGCTCCCGCGCCATGTCCTCCGGGCTCGCGTAGACAAACAACACGCACAGACAAGGAGAGGACGCACCCCATCGCCCGGCGGAGGCAAGAATGGAGTCGAGTTCGATGCCCCAGAAGTCTGTGAGGTCGGAGAGCGCCCGCTCGACGTCCGCAAGAGGGGCTCCCACCGTCGGGTGCTCCTCGAATGCCGCACAGAGGTGAGGTGAGGTCTGTAGGGCCTCGAGATCGGGAGTCACGGCGCCGGATGAGGAGGTCTGGACACCCCAGTGAGTCGCACTTGCGGCAACCGAGAACAGCGCCACGCATAGGAGCGGCGCTAGCGTTCGGAGTGCCGAGAATCCTCTGTGTGCCATCACAAAGGCCACCTCCTCGTACCTGTGCATTCACCGTGGCCTATGCGAGAACATACGCTACTCCACCCGGTGAGAGACGGCAAGCCGAACGATGCAGTCGGCGTCCGCCAAGTCCCCCGTCTCCGCCTGACTACTGCGGCGCGTCGATCGACACCGGCGCGTTCACGTCTGAGAGTTCCATGGTCCAGAGCAGCGATCCATGGTTCCCCTGTTCGTCGATTCCGCTGGCCGCGAACCGGTAGCGAATCGGATACCCCGCCTCGGCAATCCACACGTCGACGGCGGATGCGGTGATCTCCCCCTGCCAGAACTCCGACCAGCCGCGGTACGTTGACGCGTAGTGCCGCGCTTGGATCCCACCGAGGGTGTCGACTCCGATGAACGTAGAAGTCGTCCCCATCCCCTTGGCGAAGCTGCCCCAACTCATCGCCGGGACATAGACAAGGATCGCCTGGCTCGCCGCGTCGGCCACGAGGGTCGGCACGGCCGTCCACTCGGCGCCGTCAAGGATCCACGCACGCTCGCCGATACGGAGGAGACCGAACTGCTCGCCTGTCTCAAGGTCCTTCCACGTCACGCGCTGCCGGTCAGGCGCCGCGACCGCCCCACGGACTTCGACCGACCCGGATTCGAGCTTCCCCCCATCCTCTCCGGCAAACGAGAACGTCGTCACGTACCGGTAGCTCTGCAGCGCGGCGAGAGCCGCTGCTGACCGGGCGAAGACGTCTTCCGCGGCCGGGACGGTGACATCGATCGAGACACTCGCGCCGCCGGGACCTGCGGACGCTGCAATATCCACCCCAGGCCGCGTCGGCGCGGGGGCGGGAGACACCGGGGCCGACGCCGATGGCTTCGCCGTGGGCTGTGCAGTGGGCGCCGATACCGTGGGAGTCTCCCGATGCGACGCGCAGGCAACGACGAGAGTGGGCAGTAGGACCATCAGAACAAGGACGCGAGCCTTCCTCTTCACACCGGCACCCCCTGTCCTCTCCTCCGGGTAGAGAGAGAACGTGCCAGTCTACGAGACGCGGCGCGTCCGTGGCAACGGGACGCAGCGCGTCCGTGGCAACGGGACGCGGCGCGTCCATGGCAGCGAGACGCGGCGCGTCCATGGCAGCGGGACGCGGCGTCCTGGACAGCCTCCGCTGCTCCATCGGCAGCCCAGGTGTCGACGGACATGGACCGATTCGCGTATACTGCCGCGCCGCCCGCCGTGCGGGTGAGTCCATCGAAAAGGGGGTGATCGCATGACTGGAACTCGAAGCACGTCGGCGACGCCCCCGGTCTCGCCTCGGTAGACAGCGAGTCGCATTCGCGCTCCGTTCGATCGAGCGGACCGGGGCGTCCCGGCGCAACCAAAGGAGCGAACTCCATTGAGTAGCAGAACGGACCGCTTTGCCTTGCGGCCGGCGCAGCTCTGCGACTCCGCCGCGATCGCTGATCTGTGGAATCGCCGCGCCGCCCTGCTCGGGCAGCCGAACGTCTACACGTCCACCGACGTCGAACACCGCTGGTCGACGCCGGGGTTCGCCGTCGAGACCGACACGCAGGTCGCATGGGACGGTGCGAAGCTCGTCGGGTACGGCTCTCTGAGCGACGTCAAGGAACCCCACGTTGATCTCTTCATCGGCCTGACCCTTGCCCCCGCGGTCGAGTGCGACGACGGGCTCACCGACACGTTCTTCGCATGGTTCGAAGCGCGCGCCCAGGAAAGCCTCCCTCGGGCTCCGAAGGGCGCTCGCGTGGTGCTCTTGGCGGGAGCCGACACGGACGACGGGCGCCGAGAAGACGTTCTCGTGCGCCACGGCTTCCGGCTCGACCGCGTCTGGTCGAACCTGCGCCTCGAGTTCGACCGCCGACCGCCTGCGCCCGCGTGGCCAGGTGGAGTTGCCGTTCGTACGTTTCGGCCGGGGGAAGACGACGTGAACCTCGTCCTTGCCTATCGAGACGCGTTCCAGGACCACTACGGGTATCTCGAGCAGCCCCTCGAGGCCGAGGTCGAGCGCTGGAGACACTGGATGAAGCCGCCCGACTTCGAGCCGGGCTTGTGGTTTCTCGCCACAACCGGCGGGGAGATCTGCGGGTACTGCTGCACCTACGCCGAGTCGCACGGAGACAAGGAGTGCGGCCTCGTCGATGAGTTCGGGGTCCGCCGCGCGTGGCGAAGGCGCGGAATCGGCCGCGCCCTCCTCCTCGAGGCCTTTGGGGCGATGCATGCCCGCGGTCTCAAGGGAGTCGAGCTCACCGTCGACTCCGACAACGCATCGGACGCCCTCGGTGTCTATGCAAGCGTCGGAATGACGCCCGTGCATCGGCGGAGCACGTTCGTGAAGGAACTGCGCCCGGGGGAGAACCTGGTCGCGTCGTAGACCATCGTTTGCGGGCGAGGGGATCGAGCCCTCGCCCGCTCTCCCCTCGTGAGCCGCGACGCGTGCAACTAGTCCCGGAAGATCAACCTGCGGTACAGCCGGAGTTCGTCGATCGAATCGCGGATATCCGGAGCGGCACGGTGGCGAACGCCGCGGTCGAGCTTCGCGGCCGCGTCGGGGTACCACCGCGCGGCGAGTTCAGCCACCGTACTGACGTCAAGGTTCCTGTGTGAGAGATGCGCGTTCAGCTCAGGCATGTAGCGCATCAGGAAGCGGCGATCGAGCGAGATGGAGCTCCCGCACAGCGGCGAGGCCCCGCAGGGGACGTGCTTGCGGACAAACCGAAGCGTCTGCTGTTCCGCCTCGGAGAGCGAGATGTTCGAGCTTCGCGAGGCATCGAGTAGTCCGGAGACGCCGTGCTGCCGATGGCTCCATGAGTCGATCCGGGACAGGACGTCATCCGGGTGATGGATGACGATCACGGGTCCCTCGCCGAGAACGTAGAGGTCCTTGTCGGTGACGAGGCTCGCGATCTCGAGGATCACTCGGCTGCCCACGCTGAGGCCCGTCGTCTCGAGATCGATCCAGATGAGGTTGCTTGAGTCTCGAGACACCGCTCTCAACGCCTTCCTTCCCCAGTCGCGCGGAATAGCCGCAGGGTCACGTTCCAGGCTCATGAAGCTCACGAAGTATGTGCGACCCGATGGCAGAACGCGAGGGTGGACGACCGCGCTCGCCCGCCGAACGAATCGCGTGTGCTAGACTGTCCGCAACATGCGGCCGACGACAGGTTCGCGGATCGCAGCGCTGCTGGCGGGCGCCATCACGTCCGGGGTTGCCGTCTTCTTCGTCGCGTCGTGCGCTCCGCACGTTCCCGATGAGGAGCCGGCCCTGCGCTTCGGATCTCTTCCTTGGGACGGCCTCAGCCGCACCTAGACCGCGTACGCCCCGACGTCTCCCGAGACGCCCGCCCCGGTGGTCTTTGTTCTCCACGGCGGACTCGGCAGCGGAGAAAGCCTCTGGGAGAGCGAGAGCGGGAGGTCGTGGAAGACGTTGGCCGACGAGCACGGGTTCCTTCTCGCCCTTCCGGAAGGACGATCCGACCCGGCCGACGCCAGCCGCCACCACTGGAACGACTGCCGCACGGACATCGACGCGGCGGAGGAGATCTGCCGCTTCTTCGAGCGGCACGTACGCCCCTCGGGTGAGGACTCCACTCTCCCCGGAACCTCGTACAATCCCGCCACCGCGGAAGGTGGTGTTGTGAGGAGAGTGCTTGGAGCCCTGATCCTGATCGTCGGTCTCGGAAATGCCGCCGCCGAGGCATGCAGCGGCGTCGTTCTGGTCGGCGACGGGGCGGTCGTCGTAGGGGGCAACGAGGACAACGACAAGATCGACGCCTCGATCTGGGCTACCGCGGCGACCGAATCAGCGCACGGCGCCGCATACTTCGGGTTCCACTTCGTCGGCCTCGGAGGCCGCTTCCCGGGGTGGTACGAGATGCAGGGCGTGAATGACCGGGGGCTCTACTTCGACTTGTTTAGCGTCCCCTGTGCGCCGGACGCCGAGTCCGCTCCGTCGCCCGGACTGCCCACCCCAAGCGGGCGTCCGGCTCCCGAGGCGCTCGAGCGCACGATGATGACCACATGCGCCACCGTCGTCGAAGCTCTCGCGTTCCTTCACGCAAGGAACTACACCAGGATTGTTCCGTGCGTCCAAGTCCTCCTCGTCGACCGTGCCGGCAACGCCGCGGTCTACACCGGAACGGGCGATGTCTTCCGGACGACGCCGGGCTTCGTGGTGACGAACTTCAACTTGACGAATCCTGCTCTCGGCGAATGGCCGTGCGAGCGGTATACCCTCGCCACGCGGATGATCGCGTGGGATGCCAGCCCGACCCTCGACCGCGCGGCCCAGATCCTCCGCGCAGCGCGGTACATCCCCGCCCCGGGAGCCTCATACGCCGAGGGAGGGACCCGCTACTCCGTCGTCTGCGATCTCATCGGCGGGATCGCAGACGTGTACCTCGACGGAGACTTCACCCGCAGGGCGCACCTGGACTTGGCACCGCTGTGGGCCACAGGGCACGACCGGATGCTCCTTGCGGAGCTGCCGTTCACACCAAGCGAACTGCCGTAGGGGACATGGACCTCAACTTCCGCGCGATCGTCGGGAGTTGAGGTACGTGTCCACCGAACTGCCGAGCTCGACTCTGCATGGGGAGGAACACGCCCCGCCCTGCGCGCCCTATCGAGGCGGATCGAAGTACGGAGCGATCGGGAAGTAGAGGTGGACGCCGGGCGCCCCGAACCCGAGGTCGATGTAGTCGGTGCCGGGCTCCTTGTCCGACACGCTCGTCCAGATGTTGTAGATCATGTCTCGGAACGCGGCGACCGCACGCTCCGTTGGAGATGGGACGGAGACCGCGAGAGGCACGCCGCCGCTTCGATCGGTGAGGTCGAGGAACGTGACCGCGTAGCGCTCCTCGGCCGACGCGCCCGACTTCACCGTCAGCTTCAGGGCCGCGTCGGGCGCAAGCAGGATCCGACCGACCGTGGAGTCGAGGAACCGCGTGACGGATTCGCCGACCCAGTCCCGGAAGTACGAGAGCGACGCCGTGACCTTGAGAGTCCCCCGGTACACGACGGTCCCCGGGTTCGCGATCGTCACCTTCGCACCGCCGGCCGCGTCATACTCGGCCTTCACCTCCAAGGGAAGCGCCATGCGGATGGGGGCGAAGAAGAGCTGCGCGCCGGAAGAGGATCCCGAGGCAGACTCCGAGGGCGCGGGGCCTCCCTTCTCGACGGTGAACGTCGCCGCGGGTTCCTCGTCGTCGACCCACATCACGTAGATGGAGACCTCGTCTCCTTCCGCGATCAGTGCTGCCGGAAGAGTCAGCTCAAGCTCTTCGTACGCCTTGAGTGTGGCGCGAACGTCGGCGTCCTCGAGGGGCGAGTGGGCTCCGGTCGGGAATACGATCGCGTCGTTCACCGTGTCCCGAACGATCTCCCACTTCCCTTCGTTCACGATGTAGAAGGTCGAGAGCAAGTAGCCGTTCGCCGACGCGGAGGCGATGTCGCGTACGTGGATGACGTACGCGTCGCCGCTCCAGCGATGGTCGACCGTTGTCGCGCCGGCCGCGACGCACCCCGCGGCGAGGATCCCCACCACGCTCACCCACGTTCTCCTCATGGTCGCCTCCGTTCTCGCTCCATCGTAGCGGCGGCGACGGCCGGGAAGAAGCAGGTGTCTTGGCGCGGCGTTCCGCGGCCGGCCCTCGGGTTGCCCTGCGCACCCGACGCGCCTACCCTTGCTGGCGGGAACGTAGAGGGAGGCGCAACCATGACGAGATCGGAGTCGCGAGATGTAGGAAGAGGAATCCTTGTGCTGTTCGGGACGCTGATCGCGCTCGCCGGCACCGTTCTAGGGAGCGGCGAGCCGGCGACGCTGACGTCGTGGACGGTGCCGACGCCGGGCAGCACCCCGGGCGGGATCGTCGTGGCAGACGGAATGGTGTACTTCACCGAAGCTCACGGAAACATGCTCGGGCGCCTCGACCCGGCGACGAACCTCATCACGGAGTGGGACGTCGGGCTAGGCCCGGAGCGCCTCGCCATCGGACCGGAGGGCGGCGTCTACTTCACCGAGCGGTGGGCGGACCGCATCGGGCGCATTCTGCCCGGAGGCGACTTCTACACGTCCGAGGCCGCCGCCGCCGCGGGGTCCGAACCGCTCGGCTTGGTGGTCGATCTGTCAGGGCCGCCCTCGCTGTGGTACACGGAGCGCGAAGCGTCGAAGGTCGGACGGGTCGCTCTGGGCGGTCTCTTGTTCGACGTTCTCCAAGGTCGAACCCCGACGCTGCAGCCTGTAGGCCCGGCGACCGCGGCCCTG